>NZ_JAMOAO010000004.1 GCF_030555055.1 Nocardiopsis sp. YSL2 | reverse complement strand
GGCCGGGCCGCCTTGCGGTCGGCCTGAGTCCGAGCCCGGTCGATCCAGGAGACCACTGTGGCGAAGGTGGACCAGTCCCCGATCTGGGCGAACCACTCCACGATCCGCTCATCGTGGGTGCCGAGTTCGACCCCGGCCTGGTTCAGCGCGTTGCGCAGGATCACCTCCTGGGACTCGGAGCCCTTGAAGGTGCCGTCCTCGTGGTAGCAGTCAGCGGGGTCGCGGTCGATCGGGCCGGTCGGAATGCCCAGGATGTTGACCTGATTCCCGTTGCGGTCGGTGCGCGTCATCCGGTCGTCTCCTTCGAGGTGGTGTCGGCGGTCGCCTCGACCAGGCGGTTGTAGCGCTGTTCGGCGCCCTGGCGGGTGCGGATGCCCAGGGTCTTGGCGATGCGTTCCCAGGACGCTCCGGCAGCGCGGGCGGCGGCGATGCGGTCGCGCTCGAAGATCTCGGCCTCGCGGCGGCGGTCGGGAACGGCGGCCAGGGCGTCGAGTGCGTCGGTCAGGTCGGTCACGGTCGTTCCTCTCGTGTCAACGTTCCGTTGACGGTCTACCACCGGCCCCGGGAGACCGGGGCCGGTTCTGCTCACCTACGCCAGGCGGTCCGCGGCGGCAGTCAGGATCGGCCGGTGCGCGGAGTACAGGCCGCCGTGCTCCGCCAGGTCCTCAACGAGCTGGTCCACGGAAGTGAACGGGAACCAGCGGGCGTCGGCGGCGTCGTCGGCGGCCACGGCCGGGACGACGTCGGGCAGCAGGTACAGCGCCGCCGTACTCGTCACCCACGCGTGGTCGGTGGCGCGCCAGTCGTAGACGTAGCTGCGGCTCAGGATCGCGTCGGGCTCCCGATCGGTCAGGTCGACGCCGGTCTCCTCCTGGAGCTCACGCACGACGGCGGCCGGGGCGGTCTCGCCCGGGTCGACCATGCCGCCGGGGAACGCCCACTTCTCGACGTCGCTGCGCAGGATCAGGAGCACCCGGCGGTCGGCTCCGGTGCCGGCCACCACGACCGGGTCCGCAGCCTGGTTCTCGCCCCAGGAGCCCAAGTTCCGGCCCGCGCGCCCGGTGCGGCCGACCGGGTTGAGCGGACACCCGGCGGCGTCGAGGCCGAACGGGACCAGGGCGGCGGCCTGTCGGGCGTCCCAGTCGCTCACCTCCTGCGGGGTGGCGACCGGGTCGCTGATCCAGCTCTCGGTGTCGCCGACCAGGGCGGCGGCCCGCAGCTCCGGCGGGGTGATGTCGACCGGCTGGTAGCCGTCCCAGGCGACATCCCAGGAGCGCAGACCGGCGGGGACCGGGACTCCAGGGTGGTCGACCGGGGAGTAGGTCTGGGTGCTGTCCATGGTGTGGCCTCTCTGTGGTCCGAATGTCAACAAGATGTTGACATTTTATAGGAATCTAGATTCTTAGGCCTGCTGGGCAAGGGTGCGACGGCCCGCTCGGGACGCCAGGATCGCAGCGGCCATGAGCGCGGTTGCGGCGACGGTGAGCACGGCCAGGAGCACGCCCGTGCTGGCCAGCATCAGGGCGCCGATCGCCAGCCACAGGTGGTGCCAGTCCTGGTCCATGCGGTAGGCGCCGGTGCCCAGGTGCGGGGCGTCGTCGTGGCCGGGGCGTGGCGTACCGAGCGTGGCGAAGCCGGTCTTGCCGATGGCCTCGTAGAGGCCGGCGGCCGTGAACCTCCTGTCGAACCAGTAGTGCGACCAGACCGTGAAGACGACGAAGGCGACGAACGCCAGCGGGTCGACGGCCAGGCCGGTGGCGGCCAGGACCAGGAGCACGGCGAGGCCCTGCGCGATGGCGACGACGGCCACGTGCTTGGCGCACGCGATGCGGCCGGAGTGGTCGCAGCCGCCCTTGGCGGCGGCCCACGCGGAGAGCTGGAAGGGGTGGTCGGCCAGCAGGTGCGCGGCCAGGAGCGGGAGCGCGAGTCCTCCCAGGACGGTGATGTCGGCGTGCTGCATGAGAGTCCTTCCTTAGGTTCCTAGGTGTCTAGGTGTCTAGGCCCGGAGCGGCGCTGGTCCGCGCCGCCCCGGGGTGGTCACCACTCGCGGATGTCGCCGCTGACGCTGGAAGTGCGGGAGGAGACCCGGTAGCCGCTGCGGACTACGGTCACGTCGCCCGACGTCGTCGACGCGGTGACCCGGCCGTCCTTGCCCGCGGTGAAGTCGATGTCGCCGCTCGTCGTGCGCAGCATGGCCATGCTGCCGCTGGAGCGGACGTCGATGTCGCCGCTGATGGTGTGCACGACCACGCTGCTCTCGACGCGCCCGATGGTGGTGTCGCCGCTGCTGGTGTTGGTCTCGACGCGGTCGGCGTGCTCGACGTGGGTGTCGACGCTCTGTCCGGTGATCTTGACCGAGGACATCCGGCCACGGGTGACGACGGACCCGGCGGTGATGGGGGCCGACAGCACGGAGGAGCTGGGGACGCGGGCCACGGCCCGGACGGGCTCGTGCCCGAACTGCTGGCCGCCCATCATGGTGCCGCCGCCCATGGAGACCGACCCGTTGAAGATCACGGCGCCGTAGACGTTCCCGGCCTGGATGACCGACCCGCCGAAGTTCCGGTTCACGACGTTGCCGTTGGCGAAGGTCGCGCCGCTGCCGGACGCGGGGGCGGGGACGGTGATGATCCAGGTCTGGCCCTCGACGGCGGTGGCGCCCTCGACGACGTCGGCCGGGCCGGTCAGCTCGACGGTGACCTCGGTCAGGCCGTCGACGGCCTCGACGGTCAAGTCCAGGAAGCTGGCGATGACGTCGAGGCCGATCAGGGCGTCGAACCGGTCGACGGGGAGTCGGAAGGTGGTGCGAGCCATGTGCACTCCAAAGTTAGGAACCTAAGTTCTGTCAACGTTTTGTTGACGTCTTCGATAGTGCCACCCCTCCCCCGGTGCGTCAACAAGTTGTTGACATGAATTAGGCACCTCACTTGTGAGGTGCCTAGGTTCGCTGGTCGGTGGTGTGGGTCAGTAGCCGCGCGCCCTGAGCCACTCGTCGACGGCGGCCGCCACGATGTTCTGGCGGGTCGCGCTCAGGCCGTGGTCCTCGCGGTAGATGGCGGTGCGGCGGTGAAGCAGCAGTGCCTCGGGGACGCCGACGTTGAGCTGGCGGCGGTCGCCGGGGCTGACGGCGGCGATCTGCTCCAGGGTCATCGGGTCGGGGATGCCGGAGGGTGGCGGTGCCGGCGCGCTCTTCTCGGGTTCGGGGGCCAGGTCCTCGGTGATCCCGGCTCCGAGGTCGACCTTGTACTTCTTCGCGGCGCTCATCGGGTCAGCTCCGGCAGGTTCAGGAGTTCGGCGTGCATGGCGGTGTAGTCGTCGGCGCCGCGGTCGGCGTGCGCAATGGCGGCCTGGGCGTCGGGCAGGAAGATGGGTAGCCCGGACGCCTGTGCCTTCTCGTGGGCGTCGTAGTAGCGGACCTGGGTGTTGAGCATGCGCACGCCGACTCCGTCCAGGGCGGCGCGGGATTCGCGGGCCACGCCCTTCTTGTTCGACTTGATGCGGACGAAGGCCAGGACGTGCGGGCGGCCGCGCAGGGCCTTGAGCGTGATCATGACGGCGCGGGTCTCCAGCCAGCGCGGCTCGTACGGGACCACGATCAGGTCCGCCACGTCGAGGGCGGCCGCGGCCTCCAGGTCCGAGGGCGGGCAGTCGATCACGACCCAGTCGGCGTCCAGGCCGGCGGCGTAGGCCAGCTTGGCGGGGTTCTCTTCGGTGGCCACGGCGTAGGGCGCGTCGACCTGGAGCCGTTCGTAGATGACGGTCGCTGACCGCTGGCGGGCGTTGGCGTCGATCAGGACGGTTCGGCCGGGGGTGGCCGGGTTGCCCAGCAGCCACGCCAGGTTCGTCGCGGTGGTGGTCTTGCCGATGCCGCCCTTGCCGGAGTAGACGGCGATGATCCGGGGTCTGGTCATGGCGGCATGATCCCACGCGCGGCCTAGACACCAAGGGACCTAGGTGCCTAAGGCGGCCCCCCGCCATACGCCCCCCCGGCCTCCTGTCCCCACTCCGTCGCACGTCATCCGCGCGTAGCGCAAGCCTGCCTGGTGGTGGTCTGCCACCGAGCGGAGCGAGGCTTGCGCCCGCAGGTGTGCCGGGTGACCGAGTGGAGGCGCCTGCCGACGAAGGAGGCCGGCGCCGGAAGTCGCAGCGCCCGGTGCGCCGGAGGGTGTGGCGGGCCGCCGCCGGGCGGGCTAGACCTTGGTCGGATGATGTGCGACGGAGTGGGGACAGGAGGCCCTCTACCTCAGCCATGCGCACACCTGTACGATCCGCGCCGTCGACCCCCACAGGGGGTGTCCCCCACTCTGTTGTTCGGGGCTTCCCCGCCGGAGGCTTGTCGTCAGCTCAGCCGGGAGTGCGCCGCGCTCGGCCGGTGCGGGGGGACGCGCGCCCTCCGGATCCGCCCCGGACCGAGCGCGGCCAGATGCCCTCAGACGGCCTCGCGCGGCACGGCCGGGGTCGGCCCTAGACCGGTTCGCCGCTGAACGCAGAAGACCCCCTCCAGGGGCGTCCTGGAGGGGGTCTTTGGGGGGTGCTCTAGGCGGTCTAGGACCGCTAGTCAGCAGGTCAGACGGGGTTCTAGGACATAGAGGAGGGGTCTAGTTCCTAGGGGCTGTGGCCCTAGTTCTAGACCCCTCCCAGAGGCTCCCGTAGACCCGGTTTCAGGCCCTGTCGAGGGCGGCCTGGGTCCGGTCGCGCCGGTAGCCGTTGCGGTTGCGGCCCTCGATGTCGACCTGTCCGGGGATGAGCCCGACGCCCTTCACCGCGGTGGACAGGCGGGTGGCGTCCCACCCGGCGTACTCGTCGCTGGCGGCCGCCAGGAGCGGAAGGAGGTCGACGGTGTGGATGCCCTTGGGGTGGGTCATCACGTCGAGGATGGTGGTCAGCAACCGGATCTCGGGACGGTCGGCGGTAGCGGGCAGGGTGCCGGCCTCCTTGCGCCACTGGAAGGCACGATCGGTGACCCGCCTGGTCTCGTCCTCGGTCATGAACGCGCTGCGGGTCTGGATCGGGGAGGAACCCTCCGCGAGCAGGAACCCGGCGCCTCGCTGGTCCGCGTTGAACATCGCGGAGCTGTAGCCCTGCGAGGCCCGGCCGGACCCGAGGATGGTGTCCGACGCGATCGGGTTGGTGCACCGCAGCGCCCACCGGATCGACAGGATGTCCCGCAGCCGGGTCGGCACGACCTCAGCCGCCGGCCGCTGGGTGACGGCGCCCGTGATGATCCCGGCCGCCCGGCCCCGGCCGACGATGTCGGCGATGGCGACGATGAACTCCTTCTCCTCGCTCTTCTCCCCGGAGGCGGACCAGGTCTGGATCTCGTCGATGTGCAGCAGGATCGGGTGCAGGTCGTGCTTCTTGGCCACGGCCTCGGTGACCTTCGTGGTGCCGATCTTGCGCAGCAGGGCGTAGCGGCGGCTCATCTCGGTCCGCACGATCTCCAGCATGTCCATCATCGGGGTGTGGCCGGGCTCGGTGACGACGTGCTCAGCCATGGCCTCGTACACGGCCAGGTCGAACCCGAACTTGCCGTCGGCCTGGAAGAGCCGCAGGTTCGGGTCGGACACGGCGGCCGCGAGGATGTTGTTCGAGGCCACCGACTTGCCGCCGCCGGGCTCTCCGCCGATGAGGTAGGAGCGCTCCACGAGCGAGAAGCTCACCTCGCGACCGCGGGCGTCGCGTCCGGCGAAGACCTTGTCGCGCCAGAAGTTGAACGGCTGAGTGCGGCCGACCAGCGGGTTCTGGATGCGGTCGCCCTGCATGGGGTCGTCGTCAGCGACCCACACGCGGACCCTGCCGTTGTGGCCCTTGACCGGGTCCAGGGCGACCTGGACTTCGTCGACGCCGATGGCGGCGGCCAGCTCCCCGCGCTTCTTCGTGGCGGCCTTGTAGGTGGTGCCGGGCGGGAGTTCGGCGGTGGCCTCCCAGGCGACATCGGTGCGGGTGACGGGGCCGACGATGCGGAGGTCGTCGGTGCGCTTGGCCAGGCCTGCGGAGACGAACACCTTCTTGACCTCCTTGCCGGAGGGGGAGGCTCCCAGGGCCTTGTGCCCGGCTTCGGCGTTTCCCAGGGCAGCGCGGCGGCGCTCGAAGGCTCCGGCGACGGTCAGGACCAGGAGCACGGGGATGATGACGGCGCCGGGGCCGACCAGGAGCCAGGCCGCGATGCCGCCGCCGGTGAGGGTGCCGGCACCCGCGAGCGTGATGTTGCGGCGCTTGCGGCGGGTGTCCAGGACCAGTTCGGGCTTGGTCGCGAGCTGCTGGTCCAGCTCAGCGGCGGTCATCCACCGCCACAGGGAACCGAGTCCGCGGGCGGTGCCGATGCTGCCGTAGACCAGCTCGTGCTTGAGCACGGCGGCCGCGACGCGGTCGGGGCGCTTGGCCAGCTCTCCGGCCTTGCGGACGCTGGTGGGGACGATGACGTTCGGGGTGAGCTTGGGGCGGACGGAGACCTCGGTGCCGGCCTCCTGGTCCTCGTCGAGGATCTCGACGTCCACGACCTCGGGCTCAGCGACGGAGACGCGGTCGGGACGCAGCTCGATCACCTCAGCGGTGTGGGTCTCGGTGTCGGAGGTGTGCTCGGGGTTCGCGGCGGTCATGCTGGTGGTGCCTCTCTGTGAGGTGCGGGCGGCGGCGGATCTGTGGTGGTGAGGCCGCCGCCCGCTGGTTCCGGGCTGGTTAGGTATCTAGGTTCCGAGATTTCTAGGTGTGGACCCTGGTGGTCGTGCACGCCTCCCACCAGGGGTGTCCATGCAGGCCGGGCGTAGTGCACCGGGCCTGGTCCGGGGCCGCGACGGCGGCGATGTGCATCGCGCGGTCGTGGGCGGCCGCGGCTCGGTGCGGGGTGCGGCGGCCGGTGTGTCCGCAGGTGCATCGGGCCTGGTAGGTCCACCCGGTGCTCCCGGTGTGCTGGGAGACGATGGCGGGCCGGTGGTGGACCAGACCGGGAGTGTCCTGGGGCTGCTGGCAGCGGTGGCAGAGGATGTAACCGTGCTCATCGGCGTAGCTGAAGTAGAGGCGGCCGGTGCCTCCGCAGCCGGGGCACAGGCCCCGGGTCCGGGCGGCGGCCGCCGACAGCGGCGAGTTCAGGCGCATCCAGGCGTCGTGGTCGAAGCCCTTCGGGTTGGGCCAGACGGTGTTCATGCGGCCACCTCCTGGCCCTCGTTCTCGACGACGCTGAGCTGTCCGGGAGCGACGGTCTCGGTGCGCTCCTGCTGGAGCGCCAGGACCCGCTTGGCCCTCTCGAAGCCGACCGACAGCGACTCCTGAACGGCCTTGACGGTCGGGCTCTCGGGCAGCTCTCGGGAGTCGATCCGCTCCTGGAGAGTCACCGCGAGGTCGAAGTCCGAGAGTCGGCGCGGCGAGACTCGCGAGTCGGACTCCGGAGCCTTCTTCGCGGCGGCCGGGACCTTGGTGCCCTTGTCTGCACGGGCCTTTCGAGAGTCGGCCGGGGCCGACTTCTGAACCGGGCGTTCGGCCTGGTCATCGGTCGAACGTCGCGGTTTCTGAACGGTCTTTCCGGCGACGGGGCGGCAGCACTCGACGACGGCCAACCGGGGTGCTCCGGCCGGAGGGATCAGCGCCAGCTCGTGCGCTCGGGAGTGGTCCTCCTGAGGGCTCTCGGGAGTCTCCTCGACGTCCTCTTCGGACTCTTGGTCGTCCTCTCGGGAGTCGACCAGCGAGGGCGCCGGAGTGCCGTCGTCGAGAGTCCACGGGTTGGCGTGGGTGACCCCGTCCTGCACGAGGCTGATCAGGTAAGCGGTCCCGGCCGCGCCGATCGGACCGAGGGCGTGACCGGCCAACGCCGCCCACCCCTCCGCGTTGAGCTGCTCCGGCCAGTGGCCGGCGAAGTTCAACAGGATGCTGGTCGCGAGCGCGCCGAACTCGATCCGCACGGCCCTCTCGTCGAGGTCGCCGCCAGCGGACTGGAGCTGGGCTCGGATGATGATGATCCCCGCCACGATCCCCAGCAGAGCCGGTTCCACGAGCCACGCCATCATGGCGGCCGCGCTGTCGGGCTCCAGGCTCAGCAGCGTGACCATCCCGGCCTGGACACCGGCCGCGGACCAGGCGCCGAACGCGCACAGCACCGGGACCAGCAGCGCCAGGGCGAGAGTGCGGGTCCGGGAGATGCGCTGGGCTCGGGCCTCTCCGGACTGGTAGACGTCGTAGCGGGTCCGGGCCTGCTGGCCGGTGAGGCGGGCCTCGCGCTCGATGCGGCGGGCCTTGGCGGCCGCGCGGCGCTCCGCTCGCTTGGCGGCGACGTCCTCGCGCACCTTAGCGATGCTCTCGCGGCGGGTGAGCTGTTCCCTCAGTTCCTCGGGGGTCAGAGTCTTGCTCATCGGGTCCCCTCCGAGGTCGGCGCGGGCAGGGTGAGCGGTCGGGCGGCCAGGTCGGCGGCGCTGTCCAGGATCAGGACGGCTCCGGCCAGCGGCAGGGCGGCCAGTCGCAGGAGCGTGACGGCCAGGACCAGCAGCAGGGTGATCAGGACGGCGAGGATGCCGACGGCCTGGATGCTGTGCACGGTGGTCACCGGTCAACCTCCGTCCGGTTCTGCAGGAACGCCAGGTCGGCGTCGCGGTCGGGCAGGACGCTGCCACCGGTCAGGTGGCGGACCAGGACCCAGATCAGGGCCAGGGCGCCGGGGATCAGCAGCAGCGTGACCAGGAGGTTCATCGGCGGGCTCCCTTCCGAGCCTTGGCCTTGCGGGGGGCCTGGGTGATGGTCAGGCGGGTGCGAGCCCAGCGACGGAGCGTGGCGCGCGTCTTGCGGGTGGCGCGGCGGATCCGGGCCACGGCCAGGGCGGTGAGCAGTCCGGCCAGAACGCCGGCGATGAGGAGAGCGAGAGCGGTCACTTCTGCTCACCTCCCGCCAGGGAGTTCAGGGCCTGGGTGGTGAGGGCGATCGCGGCGATTCCGAGGGCGGCGACGGCGATGCCGGCACCGAACGCGATGTGGACGGCGACCAGGTAGACGGCGGCGGCGAGTCCGGCGGTCAGGAGCGCGAGCACGGAGTGCCCGACCAGGTTCTGGGTGTTCATCAGGCGGCGCTCCCCATCAGCTCGAAGAGGATGTCGTCGGTGATGTCGGCGGCCGCGGCCTCGCGGGCGGCCAGCTCGTCGGGGGTCTCGTCGGGGGCGGGGGTGTGGAGGTCGGGCTCGGTGAGGGCCAGGACCAGGACCACGGCGGTCAAGTCCGGCTCGGTGGTGGTGTGGCGCCTCGTGGCGGGCATGATGGACATGCGGGTCTCCTCGTAGACAGGTGATCCGTCGGCCCTCAGCGGTGCACCCCGCTGGGGGCCTTCTTGCTGCTCACAGCCCTACAGGCTAACTCTGTAGCTCTGCTTACAGACTTAATGAGAACATAAGACACTCGGGTCTGTAAACAGACCTACAGACATGGATATGGTGGGAACCATGAGTGAGCAGACGGATGGACGCACACGACAGGTCCGGATAGCTGACGACATCCGAGGTCAGATCGAGGAAGGGCGTCTCCAGCCCGGGGAGAAACTTCCTGGGCTTCCGGCGCTCGCTGAGCACTACGGGGTCAGCCAAGTCACCGCACGACAGGCGATCGCTCTGCTTAGGCAGCAGGGCCTCGTGACCAGCCGCCAGGGGAGGGGGAACTTCGTGCGAGAGCAGCCGAAGGTTCGCAGGTACGGAATCAACCGCTACAGCAGGTCCGTGTGGGCAGGTCAGGACCCTAAGCCGATCCTGATGGCTGAGGGAGGCAAGCAGGGCAAGACTGTGGGCCAGACGTCTGACACAGAGCAGACTTCGGCCCCGGCCTGGGTCGCTGAGCGCCTCCAGGGCGTGGACGAAGGCGACACGGTCTGGGTGCGTCGGCGTGTCACCACGCTGGACGGCACCATCAACCAGAGCGCGGACTCCTACTTCAGCATCGAGACCGGGGAGCAGTCCCCGGCCGTCGTCGCTGGTGAAGGGCCTGGGGGACACATCGCGCGAATCAACGCAGTGAGTCCGCTTCTCCAGATCCAGGAGGAGATCACCGCGCGGATGCCGACTTCGCCTGAATCCCAGAAGCTCGACATCCCCGAAGGGACCCCGGTCCTGGAAGTGATCCGGACCTACCACACGGAGGCCGGCCCCCTCGATGTCACCCGCTTCGTCATCCGCGCTGACATGGCGTCGTTCGACTACCGGTTCGACGTCCCCGAATAGCAAGAGCCCGGACCTGTGGTCCGGGCTCTTCTGCGGTCTTGCGTGTGACTCAGGAGCACATCGTGTCGGGATGCACACACAGGTCCGCCCGATGCGGAATGATGCTCCTGGCAAGACAAAGGGCCGGATGGCACTCCGACCCTGGTGTCTGTATCACAGTTTGTATCAAGTTGTTCCGTTGTTCCTGAGCGTCTGGGTGGCACCCCGTATGACGCTCACTCCCAACCGAATCGCCGTGGGTGGCACCCCATTGGCGGTTCAGATGACCCGACCGGTTGGCGCCGGTCTAGATCGGTACTGCTGTTGTCGTCTCCAAGGGTAACCCGAACCCCCGACCACGAGAAGCGTGGTCTCCCCAAGTCGCTCCCCGGCGCGGTTGCCGTGCCTCCCCAGGCCCCAGCAGACGGGCGCCTTGGTAGTACAGGGGGCAGTACTACCCGCGCAGGTCAGAGGCGGTCTGGCAACCCCTCGAAATCGAAGAAGGGACTGCCTACCCCGGCCAAGACTCCGCGGACCTATGAAGGCGCGGACGAGACCCCGGCCTGGAAGGCCGGCCTCCGTGACGACGTCTGGGACCTGCAAGACCTCCTCCGGGACATCACGCGCGACGACGCCGCCCGCAAGTGCGGCGTGTCCGTGGTCGAAGGCGCCGCGACCCTGGTCAAGGGCGCGGGCAAGGACGGACAGAGCCACTTCACGGGCGTATCCACCTGCGCAAAGGTCCACCTGTGCCCGGTCTGCTCCGGCCGAATCCGCTCCGGCCGTGCCGACGAGATGCAGGCCTACGTTCAAGCCTGGGAGGACGCCGGACACGGCGTGGTGCTAGTCACCTTCACCCTCCGGCACTTCGAGCGCCAAGGGCTCAAGGACCTGGTCAAGCTCCAGACACGCGCCTGGTCCAAGGCATTCGGGGCCAAGGCCGGGAAGATGTGGGTCCGCCTCAAGGACCAGTTCGGCATCCGCGGCTACGCCCGCTCCTGGGAGGTCACCCGAGGTCCGAACGGCTGGCACCCGCACTGGCACGTCCTGCTGTTCGTCGACACCCCGTGGACCGAGACCCAGGCAGCCGAGTTCAGCGCGGCCGCCTACGCCCGCTGGTCCACCGCCGTGGTCAAGGAGGGCGGCTACCTGCCCTCCGAGAAGCGCGGCGTCCGCGTCGACCTGCCCAAGGCAGTCGACGCCCCCCTCGGGGAGCTGAGCGACGGCGCGAAGATGGCCCGCTACCTGGTCAAGACCGATGAGGGCATGAAGTGGCGGGTCGGATCCGAGATGACCCGCGGCGACGTCAAGAGCGCGAAGAAGGCCGGCCGCCGCACTCCCTTCGAGATCCTCGCGGACACCGGAGACCCGGAGCGGCCGGAGCCGGACCGCCGCCAGGACGTCGCGCTCTGGCGCGAGTTTGAGGAAGGCTCCCACGGGATCCGCGCCCTGATCTACAGCTCCAAGATCAAGGAGCTGCTCGACGCCTTGGTCGACGTCGAGGACCAGACCGACGCCGAACTCGCGGAGCCGGAGACGGGAGACGCCATCGCGGTCTTCCCGGCCGCGACCTGGTATCCGCACGTCGTCGCCCACAAGGGCCGCCGCTTGGACCTGGTCAAGGCGGCGGAGCGCAACGGCCAACCTGCCGTCCGTCGGCTGATCGAGCGTTGGGGTTTGGAGTGGGGGACCGATGTGCTCCCGCCGACCGAGGTTGAGAACGTCGCAGAGACGCGCATCCTGCCTGACCGTGCCGACCGCACGGGATGGGCCGCACGGCGCTCAGACGCCCGTCTGGACGTCCCAGAGCCCAGGGACGGGGAAAAGGCCGCTGCGCCCGTTCAGGAGGCTCTCACGCTCTCTGAGGACACACGGCCGGACACCGACACCCTCGCGGAGATCCGCGCGGCTATGGCTGCCAAGAACCGCGCCACCGCCTCCGCAGGCGTCGCCCGGCTCCGCGCTCAGGGTCGCCTCGCTCCGATCCAGGACTGACCGCCCCAGCGGAGGCCCCACCTTGACGCTGTAAAGGAAGGGCTTCCGCCCACATCGTGCTTCCACACACCATGGCACTAGTAGTGATCCTGGCGCGTCAGTGACGCAGAAAGTGTCGCTGCCTATCGCGTCAAGATGCCTAGGTGTGTGGATCGAGAACGTTGGCCGGGGTCCTGCGTACGCCGTATCTCGAAGAGATACCAAGGCTCACCGTGAATCCGGGCGCGTCAGTGACGCGGTTATCGCTGGCCGCCCATGAGCCGTTCGAGCCCGCCCGGGTGTGCCTTGTCGAAGGCCGCCAGGAGCCGCTTCACGCCTTGGTAGACCCGCTTGTGGTCGTAGACCCCGATCGTGCCGTCCGAGATCGCCACGGCGGTCAGGGTCATGAAGTCCGCGGCCTCACGCGCCGACTTCGGCGACGCGACCACGGGCACCTCGACTGGCACCTCGACGACGCGGCGCGGCGCGGGTGCCGGCCACGGAGGCGTCGACGCGGGGCGGCCGCGCCGGACCGTTCGCACGGTCACCCGTTCGACGACCTCGCGCACTGGTTCGTCGGGCCGGGCGGTCCCCGCGGCCTGGTCCGCCTCCTGGCGGGCCGCGGCCGTACGCACCTCGTACGCACGCTGGCGACATGACCGCCCGCAGTAGCGCTGGTGCTGAGCCCGCGGCTTCACCTCGATCGCGGTCCCGCACCAGGCGCACTCACGGGCCACCGGCCGCTCGATCACGCGGTCGTGCTGTGCGTCGGCGTTCTCGTTGGAGTTCTCGCTCATGTGCGAGACGGTAGCGCGCACGTCACTGACGCGCCACGTTCACTATTAGTGCCTCGGTTTGATCGGTCGTTCGTGTTGTCGCTGTTCAGACTCCGTGAGCATTTGAATGCATTGGTCCGGGCTCAGATGGTGTGGGTGGTGGGTGCTCGGTGTGTGGTTCGGATTCGGTGGGCTGGAGTGGTCGAGCTGGCGGTAGAGATGCTGGCGGGGTTGTTCAGAAGAGGAGATGTCGGCGGTCGGCAACCGTCGGCAAGGGGTCGTGAGCTGGGGAGACTGTGGCGATCACGGGGGAGTGCGTCACGCCGCGTGTCTAGCGCCGGGTCTAGCGCGGGGTCCACTGCCGGGTCTAGTGCCGGGTCTAGTGCCTGGTCAACCGCGTCACTGGTGCAGCGGGAAGGGCCCTCGGAAGGAATGCACGGGCGTGGGAGCGGGAGTGGGAGCGGGAGTGGGAGTCGTGTGTGGGGAGGTTCGGGACATAGGAAGACCCCCTCTTCGACTGGAGAGGGGGTCTTCAAGGCTGTGTTCGGTCAGTGGTCGGCGGCGATCGGGAGTCGAGTCGTCGAGAGGCCGGACAGCTTCCGCACCGGGCCGCCCGGGAGCCGTACTCGCACGGTGGTCGACTGCCAGGTGTCCTCTTCGACCTCCCGTACGACAGCCCCCTCGAACGGGCCGCCCGCCAGGACCTGGCCGGGGGAGAGGTCTCGGAGCGGGATGTCGTCCTCCCCTACGGTGTGCAGGCCGGTGACCATGTCCAGCATGGTCCGCCCGACCTCGGGCGGGAGTCCTTGGTCGTCGCGGTCGCGGCTGAAGGTCATGTGCAGGTCTTCGGTCACGTAGCCCAGGTGGCCCTGGTCCACCAGGGCGCCGTACACGGGGTGCTCGGTGTAGACAGTGATCCGCTGCCCCTGGAGGGCGCGGGCCTGCTTCGCGATGGTCGCGTTGTCGGTCAT
>NZ_JAMOAO010000003.1 GCF_030555055.1 Nocardiopsis sp. YSL2 | reverse complement strand
GGGCCAGTCGGGGCCTTCCAGGAGCTTCCGGGCGCAGCTGGTGCGCGGTCATCTGCTCGCCCGTCCGCAGCTTCGGGCTCCGTCCTTGTAACCTGCGGAGCTTGGGCCAGTGCCTCATCGCGGGCTTCGTCGGCTCCGTCCCGCTGGTTCGCGAGGTCGCGCCACGCCTGTCTGCGCTCCGAGCGGGTATTCGATCCCGGCGTCTCGGAGCGCCGTGGTCCGATGCGATCGAGTTCGGCCCCGGCGTCAGCGGCGGCTTTCGCGGCGTCCGCCCCGGTGGGCAGGGCGCTGGTGAACCACGCGACGATCTGGTCACGTTGGGCGTCGGTGAGTTCCAACCCGGAGGTCGGGGCGTCGGCGGTCGGGTTGGCCACGGTGCGGTCCTCCTGGGTTCGGATGGCGGCGATCCCGTCCACGGGCCATGCCGTACACGTACTCGCGGGCAGGGTCCTGCCGATCCGGGTGGACCGGTTCGGGCATCAGGACGGGCGGATCCGGGTTGGGACCTGCTCGGCCGTGACCTCGGTGAATCCGAACGCGGCGAAGGGGGTGTGTGGCCCGCTCGGGCGAGCCAGTGTCACTCACCGGGGGCCTCCTGGTCCGCGCATCCGCTGATGGAGAACTCGCCGGTACGCATGACGCCGGCCCACCCGGTGCCGTAGGCGGCTCGGTCTGCCATGACCATGGGGTCGGCCGGGTTCTCTGCGGCCTGCCGGTAGCCGTCGTGCCAGCCCTCCAGGTAGGCGGGCCCAGCGGGTGGCGTCCTCGGGTTTTAGCAGACGTGTGCAGGGGTCAGCGATGCCGCCGGTGTGCTGGAATGGGCTGTCCGCACTCCCAGCAGGTGGCGGTGAAGTCGGTGATCGCGGGTTCGTAGCTCATTCTGCGGAGTCCTCCTTGCGCGGCTTTCTTCTGCAGGCTCTCGACCAGGGCCGACGACGCCGAACAGGGCGAGCAGCGCGCAGGCGACAGCCGCGGCGATCCACCATCCTCCGAGGGTGAAGAGCCAGGGGCGGCCAGTCCAACCGAACACCGCTGCGACTCCTCCTCCGAGGGTCGCGCCCGCGGGGTCGCGGCGCGCGCTGCGTGCGGCGCCGGCCTGGGTGCGGATGCCGGCGGGGGGTGCGGTCGTCGATCCAGGCCCGTTCGACGTCGATGCCGGCGTCGTGGAGGGCGTCGACGGCGCGGCGGCGTGTGTCGTCGTCCGCGCCGGTGATGGTGATCCACAGTGATCCCATGGGGTCTTCTCCTTCGTGGTCAGGTGGTGGCGTGGGGGTCGAGGCCTGCGCACGCTCCGTCGGGCAGGCGGTCGCCGTCGGCGTGCTCGACGGTCCACATTGCGGGGCCGTCGACAGCGACCAGTCGGCCGACCGGCCAGGTGGCGGGGCGCGGGTCTTGGCCCTCGGGGGCTGCGGTCAGGGTCAGGTCGTAGTCGACGAGCACGGCGCCGCACCAGGCGCACCGCTGGCGCAGGTGCGGGCCGACCCTGGATGTCGAGTCCGGCGATGTGTATGACGTCGGTCAATCGGTCGCTACCTCGGCGGTGCAGGGGGTCATGTTCTGTGCCGCAGTCCTGGCACAGGCTCGCGACGACGCCTGCGCCCCACCACGGTGATGTCAGGAGACCTCCCGGTTGTGGTCGCAGGCGTCCTGGGGGCTATCCGGGCGCGGAGGCTGTTCGAGTTCGGCTCCGAAGCTGGCCGGGAGCTGGGTGTCGCAGGCCGGGCAGAGGTAGGCGAGGGTGTCGCCGGTGACGGCGGATTCGACTGGCTAGGGCGTCGGTCGTGCCGGCAGAGCGCTCGGGTGGTTGTGGTCATGCCCGCCTCCTCGTGCGCGAGGGCGCGGTCGTCGGACGCTGATGCGCCGGGGTCGGGGCCTACGCGGGCGGTGGTCGCGCGCGCGGTGTCTGCCTGGCGGGCTGGTCCGGTGAAGGTGAACCCACGCCTTCGGGTCGGGTTCCTGCGGGCGGGCACGGGCACAGGACCAGCGGTTTCCCCGGAATTTGCCGGTAGGCGGTGCGCACGGCTTCCTGGGCGGCCCTCGAAGGCGGGCCCCTCAGTCCGCTTCCCCGCGCCTCGTTGACCTAGTGGGCGCGGTAGTGCGTTGACGAAACAGCACACGCTGGAGCCGGGCCAACGTTCGTTGCCGGGACATGGCCAAGCGGACGGTGCTCGCACTGCGGGGGGCAGGTTGTCGCCGTAGCTCCCGCAGCGCCGCCACGGCGTCGGCCGGGCACGGCGTTGGAGTGCACGACGAGCTGGGCGCGGTTACGTCGGAAGGCTGTCCGCGACCCGTTCGGGCGTGCAATACGGAGGTCGGCTCGTTACGTCGCTGCCCCAGGGAGCGTCTGCGCCATGCGTTCAGGCCGGACAACGACCGCACGTCGGTTTCAGGGTGGTTGGAATGATCAGTTCGAGGACCTTACGTCGGCGGCCGCTCATGAGGCGGCCCGCTGGGCCACGGTCGACCACGTACGGGTGTCGCGTACTCGTCGGTGGACATGACCCGGCCGCAGTCGGCGCCCTCGCAGCGGACCAGGTCGCGGTCGACCTCATGCACGAGGGTGCGGCGGTCGCATCTCGGGCACGGGAACGGCTTGCGCTTGCCCTCGGGGCGGGCCTTGGCCAGGGCCTGCAGGTGGCGCTGCCACCGCAGCACCGACTGACCGAATCCGACACTGCCGGGGTCGGCGAGGATGCTGTCCAGGTGTGCGCTGAGCCAGGACACGACGACGGTCAGGGCCGGGGCGCCGCGGGACCGTTCGGGCCGGGTGCCGTACCCGCGGGCCTCGCGCCACTGGGCCTCGATGCGGGACAGGTACCCGTACAGCTCGTCGAGGACGTCAGCGGCCGGGCTGGGTGAGGGCGCCGCCTGGGAACCGCGGACCCGGTCGGAGTCGTCGGTGCGGGTGCGGTACCCGTCCGAGGTGGCCGCGATCAGGGGTGCGAGGTTGTCCAGGTCGGCCAGGGCGCGGCGGATGCCGCCGGTGCAGGACCGGCACCACACCGGTTCCCCGGGGGTGGGGATGATGTCGGGCGGGATGGGCCGGTCTCCGCGCGTGTCGGGGTCGGATTCCTCCCAGGTGGTGAGGGCGTTGACGAACGCCTCGCGGCCTTGTCGCCAGGTGCGGTTGCAGGGTCCTTCGCAGACGCTCATCAGCGCTCATCTCCTTCGAGTCGGTGGCGGTCGTGGGTGGGCCGGGCCCTCAGGGCCGGGGGCGTGCCGCCGTGACCCGGGTGCACGTGGCCGAGGTCGCGCCAGCCCTGCGTAGCGAGGTCGACTTCGTCTGCGGTTGGCTCGATGACACCCCACCGGATGTGGTGCCGGCCGGGCAGTTCTGTGGGCCGCAGGTGACTGCCCGGGGCCAGCGCGGGCGCGCCGAGTCCCGTTGGCCGGTGGGCGATGGCCGTGACGAGGGTCCCGCGGTTCTCCGGGCGGCCCGCGACCTCGATGACGTAGCCGATCTCCAGGCCGGGGATCAGCCGCCACTCCGGGGCGTCGCGGAGCCAGTCGGCCAGGCGGCGGCGAGCCCACTCAACGGCTTCCCTCGGCGGGCCGCCGATGGGTCGATGTAGAGGGACGCCCACCCGTATGCGCGGTGCCCTTCGGGCACGAAGTAGCCCAGGCCTCGGGAGATATTGGGGCCGGGGTCTGGCACTGGTTGCTGGCCGTCGCAGTGCTTGGCGGCCCGCAGTTCGCATTCGGGCCGGTCGGGGCGGCGGCGCATGTCCGGGTCGGTGTCGGGTTCGGCGGTGGCCGGGAGGCCGGAGGAGGCCACGCCGCCGGGCGGCGGCGCCCAGGTCATGGAGTCGAAGCTCTGCCGTGCCAATCGATGAGGGCGGTCGTCTGATGCGCCGCAGGGTGTCGTCGGAGTCAGGCACCGGGCACCTCCCCGGACGGAGCATGCCGGGCGCCGCGCGGTATCGCCGCCAGCGCCCTCTCCCGAGCGCGACGGCGTTCCGGCGTCATCCCGAACGGGCGGAACCGCCCGCTAGAACACGCACGTGCCGTGGGACCTCGTGCTCCGGAAGCGGTGTCGTCCGCATCAGGCACGTGAGCGTGGGCGTCGTGGCATGCGGATGCAGTCGCCGTGGAACAGGTGGATCTCACCGCGCCACCACGGCGCACACCTGGGCGTTCCGAGTGGTGTACGGTTGTTGACCGGGTCCATTCCGGCGGTGCCGCAGCCCGCGGCACCAGGGCCGCAAGCGGGTGTGGCAGGCGGCCGCCGGGAGGTACTGATTCAGCGGGAGGCTGTGGATCCGCCAGTGGTGGACGTTATTTTTTGCCACCGCCATCCGGGGCGTGACTTTGTGCAGGATGTGCCGTCCGGGGTCGGCGTCGGACGTGCCAGACGTCGATAAGGCGGCCGAGCTCGAAGGCGAGGGTCTTGAGCCACGCATCAGGCATCGCCCTCCTCGTGCGCGGCTGTCCACCCGGTGGCCTCCTGGTAGGCCGTGCGCAGAGCTCTTCGAGGTTGGGGTCGGCGTCGTCGAGCTGGCCGCGGCTGTGGTGGGTAGTCGCAGAGAGGACACATTCGACCGTGGACCGGTAGAGGTATGACTGCGGTCGGCAGCAGACTGCGGGGATCCCCGATGTGGGCAACCGTGGGGGCGGTCAGGGTGCGGTCCGCTTCCTCCAGCGCACGGAGCCGGTCCAGGGTCGACCGCGCTCAGGAGCTGCTGGAACACGCGCGGCCGACGTCTGCAGGCGCTTCTCCATGGCGTCGGACACGCCTGCTGCTCGGAGAGGGAGGATTCGAGGGCGTTCCGCGCGCTTGCGGGTCGGCCTCCCCGTCAGCTTCGAGGCGTTTCGACCCTCGGGTGCGATGAAGTCCGCCGCGAGGCGGGCGTACTGCTCGGCGTCAAAGCCGCTCGGGTGCCCCTTGCTTCAATGTGCTGCAGGAGTCCGGGTTGTAGAGGCTGCTCATCGGCTTCTCCATGAGGTCGGCCAGGCGGGTGGGCAGGGTCATGAGACCTCCAGGTCGAAGAGGGGCGCCTGCACAGCGGCAGGCTGCGGGGGCCGGGGCGGTCGCCGCGGCGGGGGCGGTGCGTGCGCGGGGTCGGCGCAGCCGTCGGCGGCGTCGCGGTCTCGCAGGAGCACGCGCACATCGCGGGGGCGCCGTCCACACCAGGTAGCGGGAGCCCTCAGCCCCAGAACAGGTCCGAGCCGCCGCTGTCGCGGATCCACGTCTCGTGGAGCTCGGGCCATGACCAGCCGGAGCAGCCGCCGTGGTAGCCGCGGGCGCACCCGCCCGCAGACGGGGGCGGCCAGTGCAGGCACTGTCCTGCCCCATGACGTGCGGGTGGAGCGAGCGGCGCCCAGGCGCGGGGCTGGTGGATCTCCGCGAGCACCTGGTCGGCGACCTCGATCGGCATCGGGGACGGCATCCGGCGGCTGTTGCACTCCCAGCAGCGGCACGTCCGGACGGCAGGCGTGGCCGACGATCCAGACGGCTACCCCGGCGAGGCCGGGTCTCCGGCCGCGGGGCGGGGTCGGGGCTGTAGTCCTCGCGGCAGTCCCTCGCACTGGGACCCACACGCAGGGGCACGAGCACGGGCACCAGTCCGGCCAGCCGCGCTCGGCCACGACGCGGCCGACGAGCACCTGC
Organism: Nocardiopsis sp. YSL2; assembly: GCF_030555055.1. Lineage (NCBI taxonomy): Bacteria > Bacillati > Actinomycetota > Actinomycetes > Streptosporangiales > Nocardiopsidaceae > Nocardiopsis > Nocardiopsis sp. YSL2. The sequence goes on along the minus strand of NZ_JAMOAO010000003.1, from coordinate 9,704 downwards.
TCGCGCACGCGCGGGCCTCCTCCTGGCCCATCGGGAAGGGCCGTTCTCATTGGCCGGCCCCCGTGGCTTCCTCCTCCTGGGCGTCGAGGCGCATTTGAAGGTCGGCCTGCTCCAGGGTCACGCGGGTGATTGCGTGCGCCAGGAGCAGGACCATGTGGCGGACGTGCCCGGGGATCGGGTCGATCCGCACCCTCGGGCACATCCGGGAAGGGCTTGTGGTTGCGCTCGAAGTGGTCGAGCACAGCGTCGAGGCCGGCGGGGCGGCACCAGTCATCGGTGGCGTACTTCCTGGCGGGCGCGGAGCCGGGACAACCTCAGCGTCGAGTTCGGCGATGCGCTCGTTGCGGGCGGTCACGTTCATCGGAGCTCAAGGGACTCGAGGCCCGGAGGGCGCCGGCCTCCCCCACAGCCGCGCCGGCCTCTCGGAGGACGGGTTCGACCACGGTCATCACGGCTGTGCGCCCGGTGGGCGGGCCTGCATCAGGGCGTGCTGGCGGGCCGTCTCGGAGTCGGTGCTGGGCTCTATGTACAGGGCCTCCGCGATGGCGGCAGCTAGGTCGCGGGGGTCGGTCTGGCAGGCATCCGGGCCTCCCGAGGTGGGCTCGGGCATATCTGCCGCACTCGCAGGTCTTCGGGCCAGGTGCCTGGGTCGCCGCCCTTGCCGCCGACCCTCGTGCTCGCGCGCCCACACAGACCCGAGGCTGCTGACGAAAGACCGCGGCGCGGCTCGGCGGGCTGGTCTCGCAGGTCACGCACCCATTCGAGGTCGAGGGGGCGGGCGCCGGGCCGGACTTCACCGCCGATGATCACCCAGTCCGGGAGGACTAGGTCGGGGCACGGGCCCGAGCCGAAACCCACCCGCGAAGTCGTGGGTAGGGCAGTGGGCGTGCCCGCGGTTGGAGGCGGACGGGTCCGATCAACGGTTCAGCGGAGACGAATCGGGTGGCGGCCGGGGTCTCCCATCAGGGCGGGGCATGCGGATGTTGGCCCACTTCTGGTTCTCGGCGCTGACACCGAGCCAGATGTTGCGCGGCGGCCGATCCACGGTGGCGGCCAGCGGGGCCACGTCGAGCGGTTCGGTGGCGAACTCGCCGGAGAGGTAGCGGCGGACGAACGACTGCATCCTGGCGTGGCGCTTGGTGAGTACCTGGAAGGTGTGACGGTGCGCGGTCTGCATGACGTCGAACACCCGCGCGATGAACTCGTCCGGCACATGAGCGTGGAACAGGTCGGACATGCTGTTGACGAACACGGTGCGCGGCGACCGCCAGCGCAGGGGGCGCGGTCAGCACGGTCCTCGTGCACGGCCAGCCCGAACCCGGGACCGGAGGTGCGCTCTGGCCCGTCGGTCTGGTACTTCCGCCAACCCCATAGCCTTCAGGCGTCCGGCCATGGTCAGCGCGTAGCAACGGTCGCATCCGGGGCTGACGCGGTCGCATCCGGTGGTGGGGTTCCACGTGACGCCGTCCACTCGATGCTGCTCATGATCGGCTGCTCCTCGCGGTAGTGCGGCGGTCCTCCGTGAGGTCGATCAGCGCGCCCTGGAACGCGCCCCGCGATCCGGGCCGCGCCCGGGTCGTAGTGCCCCGGTGCGTGCCGCACGCGGGAGGGCAGGGGTTAACGCGGAGCCATCCGGCGCGGATCGTGTCCCACTCCCAGTGGTGCGGCACGGCGTAGCCCGGGTTGCTGGCGAGCAGGTCGGACAGCCGATCTTGGACCTGCTCGTCGGTAGTGCCTTCGGATGAGGGCCATGGGGCCGTCGTCGGTGGAGAGGACCTGGGCGGTGGTGCTTCCTCACGGGCTGCTCCTTCGTGCCGGGCCGGCGCGCCAGGGTGGCGTCGGTCGTGCGGCGGATACGGGCGGGCCAGCCGTCGGGGTCACCAAACAGGTCGGGGGCGGGCGACGTCGGCGACGGGCCGGCGTCGGACTCCATGGCCAGTCGTCGTCGTAGGCCTCGTCCTCGCACGGGCATCGGCGTTCGGAGCGGTCCCAGCGCACCGCCCCCGGCGCGGGTTCGAGAACTGGGGCGTCGTTACCCGCCCGGGGAGCAGGGCACGGACGATCACGTCCTTGAACCGCCGCTGCAGCGGGCATGTACCGTTCGCGTTCCTAGAAGCTCCGGCCGGGGCCTCCGCGTAGTTCGCGAAGGATGGACCGGTCCAGTCCGACCTTGGCGGCTGTATACATGATCTTGCTGCACTCCCGAACCGCCATGCAGATCCGCGACTCTGCGATGGTGCGCAGGTCCGGGAACTCCAGCTTGTCCAGGTCGAGCCCGAGGGACCTTGGCGTCCATGGCCCTTGCTGCAGGACGGCCGGTTTCGCCGCGGCGGGGCACCGCCGAACTTCTGCTTCACTTCGTGACGAGCCGCTCGGCGTTGTCCTCGTCGAGCTGCTGCTGGACGGTGATGATCGTGCCGGGCACCGCACGGTTCTGCAGCAGGGCCTTCACGAAGTCGGTGCCTCGTTGTCGAGGGCGACCGCCCGCAGCGCGGTGGCCCGAGCGGCGGCTTGCCGCGACGAAGAGGGTCACGGGGTTGGTCAGCTACAGGAATTCGCGATGACGTCCTCGCCGAAGGTCGACGATCCTGCCGCCTGCGCCGGCGAGGGAACCCGAACCGCAGGCGGCCGTTTGGGCTGGAGCCAGAACCGGACGAGGTCGGGGCGCAGCGGCCAGAGCTGGACGGGGCGCCCGGCCTGGTCGCGGACGATCTCCCAGAACGCCGTGCCCGCCAGCATCATGTGGATGACCGTGAGCTCGAACAGCTCGAACTCCGACAGGATCGGGTTTCGGGTCCGCGAGCAGGCGGCGCGCAGCGGGTGGTTCTCCTTGGCCTCCCCCAAACCCGTCGGGGCCGTACACACGCAGGACGGCCTCGGGCATCGAGGTGGCCAGCTCTCATGATGCAGGCGTAGACGAGCTCGTTGCGGCCGAAACCCGTGCGCGGCCGCGGAGAGGAACCCCGAGCTCGGGTACAGCGGAGCTCCGGGGCCCAGGTTCAGCGTGGGCGACAGCCCACTGGCGCCTGCCGCCTTCGTCTCGGGCGGGCCGCTGAGCCACCCCATCAGGCGTTCCACCCGGTGAGGATCGACAGCGCGGCCATCTCGACTCCCGCGGTGACGGCGACAGCGCCGGCGCCGATGGCCGTGGTCGCCGCTGCGGCGGCGAGCAGCCCGACTCCGAGGGGCAGCACGATCGCGCCGACGACCATGGTCGTCACGGCGATGGTGCGCCGGGGCATCTGGCGGGTGCGGGCCAGCGCCGCGCGGACGCTGGCCGCGGCGGCCTTGGTCCGCGCGGTGACGTCGTCGGCGCGCACCTGGCCGGAACCGGCGGGGGCGAGCAGCCACACCAGGGCCCCGAGTGCGAGCAGGGCCCACCCGGGCCCGGTGAGCATCCAGGTTCCGGCGGCAAGGCAGGCCACAGCAGCCCATCGGTGCATCCGCGTGCTCCTCAGAAGATGTCGGCCTGGGGCAGGTTGTCGGCGTCGCGGGCGGCCTCGGCCAGGCGGCCGTCGACGGCGAAGATGACGGCGAGCATTCCGTCGATCCGCAGCCCGGACTTGTGCCGGTTGGGCTTGACGGGGCGGACCCGGTCCGGGTCGTCGCGCGGGCTCTTGGCTTCGAGGTTGTCGGCCATCCACCGGGCGACCGGGTTGCCGAAGGTCGCCAGCTCACGGCCGATGAGCAGCCGCTTGAGCTCGTTCATCGGGGCGGTCATCTTGTCGAAGGTCGTGCCCGACTCCACCATCTCCAGGCCGGTGCGGCTCTGCACCTCCTGGCGGACCGGCTCACCCGACCAGCGGTCGTAGGTGACGTCGACGATGGCGTACCGGGCGTGGTCTTCCTCGATGTCGGCGTAGACGGTCTCGTAGTCGATGACGTCGCCTTCGGTCGCGGTCACCCACCCGGCGGCCACCCACTGGGAGAACTTCCCGTCGGTGTGCTCGTCGAGGGCGGGCAGGACCGACTCGGGGGCCCAGAACCGCCAGACCACGCTGCCGTCCGCGAACAGCAGCGCCCACGCGGTGAGGTCCAACTTCGAGGACAGGTCGAGGCCGGCCCAGCACTTGCGGCCTTCGAGCTTCGGGACGATCCAGTCGGGGGTCGCGGCGATCTCACCCGTGTTCGCGTCCCACAGGTCCATGGTGATCCAGCGCGACGCCTGCTGAACCCTCTGGTTCAGCGAGAACTGGCAGAACGAGTTGGCCTTGGTCGGGTCCGTCTTGGCGTCGAGGGCTTGGCGGCGCATCGCATCCAGGGACTTGAACTCACCCAGTGCTGGGTTGGGCCACTTCCAGTTCGCCTCGTCCCACGGGTCAGGGACACCGGCAGGTCGGGGTGGTGGGGGAACGTCTTGCGCAGCCGGTCGAGTTCCTCCTGCGAGCGCGGCATCTTGCGGACGTAGGCGAACACGTGCGGCGCGCGGGCCGGGTCGGCCTGGATCTGCTCGGCCTCGTCGATGAGGTCGGCGCCGAAGGACGCGGAGTCGTTCGTCTCCGTCGTGATGGCGAACAGCAGCTCCTGGAGCCGCGCACCGACCGCCGTGGTCAGCGCCGCCCACAGCGACCCGTCGCGCTGGCTCAGAACCTCGTCGAGGCAGAACCCGTGCGGGTTGTGCCCGAGCTCGCCGTCGGCGTCCGCCGTGATGATCTCGTAGTAGGACGCCGTGCGCTCATCGACCAGACGGCGCGCGTTCTTGGCGTGCTTGATCCGGGCGGACAGCTTCGGCTGGAGCTGCATCATCCTCAAGGCGGGCTCGAAGACTTTGCCGGCCTGCTTGGTGTCGGCCGCCGCGCCGTAGACCTCCGCGGACTCCTCGTCGTCACCGACCAGGAGGTAGAGCAGCAGTCCTGCCGCGAGCTCGCTCTTGCCGTTCTTCCTGGCGAGGACCACGTAGGCGATCCGGTACCGGCGGACGTAGCAGCCGTACTCGGCGGACCAGACGACCTCGCCGAAGAGGGGCCGCACGATCTCGTGCTCCTGCCAGGCCTTGAGCACGAACGGCTTGCGCCGGTGTGGGCCCTTGGTGTGCACGAGCAGCTCGGCGAAGAACGCGACCACCCGGTCGGCGCGCGGCTCGCAGTAGTGCGCGCCCTTCTTCTCGCACTGCTGGCCCCGGAAGGTGTACCCGCACACGTCACCGCGGCGCGTGCGCGGCCGCCACCGCCGTTCGTGGTCCACCACCAGCGTGCGCGGTCGGCGCGGCCGGCGCCCCGCGGGCGTCGCGCGCTTGGCGCGCGGCGCCGGGCTACCCGGTGAGGAGGTCGTCCTTCGCGCCATGCGCGTCGCCTCCGATGCTGAGCGACGCGCGGTCCGACGGGGTCAGCCCGTACCGGGCGCCGTACCGGGCGACGATCTCGGCGTAGTCCTTCAGCGCCGTCAGCGCTGGGTTCTTCACCGTGCCCCGGGCGCCCGCGATGGTCAGCCCCTCGCGGGACACGGTCATCGCGGCCCGGCGGTGGCCGACCACGGCGTCGCAGAACACCGCGAACGACTCCACGTCCCACGCGGTCAGGACGCCCTGGCGGATCAGGTCCGGGGTCAGGCGGTGCCACACGTCCAGGGCGCTCTCGACCCCGTCCTTGGCTTCGGCGTCCAGGTCCAGCAGCCACTCGGGCGGCGCGATCTCGCCCTCGTCGGGGATCGGCTCGCCGTCGTTGATGCGGTCCGGGCGGTCGCCGTGCAACACCTTGAGCGAGGTCGGCTTCGTGGGGCGGCCCTGTCCTCCACGTCCCATGACGACCTCCCTGCTCTCATCGCTGCACAGATTCGGATCTTTTGTCGGCGAGGACGCGCAGTCCACCAGGGCGTTTGCTCGGCCTGCTCCCCCAGGTCGGCGACCCACCCCCTCCCCCCTGTGGATACCGGGGGTCGGCGGGGTGATCGAACCGGCCTTACCTGCGGTTCCACCCACCGGGCTGGTGTTGGGCGGTCTCGGAGGAGTGACACGGGCGGCAGAGACCGCGGCCGTACTCGGGGTCGTTGGGGTCGAGCCCTCGGGCCACCAGCTCCTTGCGTGAGAGCGGGTGATGGTCGGCCTGGGTTGCTGGGTCGCCGCACAGGACGCAGTCGGGGTCGCGGGCGAGTACGCCGGCGCGGAAAGCGGTCGCGGTGCTCTGCTCCGTACCCCTGGGCGGTGCTGGTGCCATCGTGCCCTCTCGCCGCGCCTGCGCATGCGTGTGCGGCACTGGGGGTGAGCACTGGCCGTCGGGTCCCTTGAGCTTCCTGCAGCGGGTGCAGCGGCGGGGTGCTCTGCTGGGCACGGCTGGCTCGCTACTCGGGGTCGGGCCGGTACACGGCCAGCTGCTCGATGCCAGCGAAGATGGCGGCGTCGACGCCGGGCATGCGGTGGGCGACGTCGGCCTTGAGCTTCGCGGCCGTCTCCGCGGTGATGACCGCCTTGCTGCGCAGGATGAGGGTGTCGCCGGGGCGGACGACCTGGGGGTCGCCGTGGGCGCTGCGCATGAGGGGCGTGCCGGTGGCGGCCACCTCGGCGGTGAGCGCGGCGAGGCGCTGGTACTTCTCCTCGGTGGTGTGCCCGTCCCAGGTCGGGCCGTCGTCCACGGTGGGCACGTGGGCGAACAGGTCGAGGTCGTCCGGGCTGAGGTGCCAGCTCATCTGGCCGTGCGGGGTGTCCACGTAGATGAGCGACCAGCCCGGCGTCTGCGGGTCCCCATCGGGGACGATGACGGCTGGGTACTGGGCGGCGAGGAGCGCGACGAGTGCGGCACGCTCGCGGTAGACGGCGTCGGGCATGGGCGGGGCCTCTCCGGTCAGGCGCTCAGGGCGTAGTCGTCTAGGACCGGCCATGCGTAGGCCAGCCAGTTCAGGGCGGCATTCCAGCTCACCGCCTGGTGCAGGCTGATCTCCTCGCCTGGGCGGTGCACGATGACCCGCCAGGGAGTCTCAGGGCAGATGACCTGGTGGCCACGGCGGACCTCGGCCTTGTAGATGCGGTAGCGGCTCACGGCTCGAACGCGATGAGCTTCAGCTCGGCGCTGGCGACGTCGATCGGGACCGAGGTGCCGTACAGGGCGGGCGAGAGGCGACCCGAAGGTGCGCGTGGCCCCGGCGGGGATGGACACCACGGTGTCGTCGACGGCCTTGCCTCCGACGGTGATGGGCGTGCCGAGCGTCAGGTCGAGCGCGCTGGCGTCGTTGTTGCGCACGCGCAGGATGGTCTTCCCGGTGTTGGGGAGCGCGTGCTGGTTGACGGCGTCTCCGTCGGTCTCGGTGGGGTCGGCGACCCCGGCGTCCGACAGAGTGGTGACTGGGATGGTGACGCGCGGCATGGCGACCTCCGGTGGTGTGTGGGTACGCGTGTTCGATCAGCGGTCGTCTGCCGCCGGCGTTCGTGTCGGGTGTCAGCGGAGGGCGGCCACGATGGCGTGGAAGAGGGCGTCCTTGCGGCGCTGGTCTTCCGGGAGTTCCTCGTAGGGCAACCAGGCACGGGTGGGTGCGGTCCCTCGACAGGGACTTGTATCGGGCCGTACTTCCACCCGTCGAAGCGCTTGTGTGCGCACCACGATTCGTGGAGCTGTGCAGGGGTGGCGCCGTCGAGGGCCTGCTCGACACCGACAAGCGCGGACTCGTGCTGCCACTCGGGGGCTTCGTCCCACGGTGGGGACACGGCGGGGTCACCGGTGACGACCTGGTAGGCGCGGTTGGCGTCGTAGCAGACGCGGGCGATGCCGGCGTGGTCCATGTTCAGAGCCTGCTCTCGGGCTGGAAGACGGATCTCACGAGCCACATGAAGCCCTGCTGAAGGTTCGTGCGGCCGAGTTCGAGCATGCGCTGGTCGACGCCGTCGCGGGCCTGGAGCTCTGCGACGAGGTCCCCGAGCTCGTTCTCCGCGGCCTTGACGCGGTTGACGATGTCGATGCGGTCCTGCGGGTGCTGCCGGTATCCGGTGACCGCGCCGGGCGCCTGCGGGTCGGCCATGGTGGAGTGCCTCCTCGGGCAGCCGCCAGTCCTCACCTGCAGTGCGGGTGGGGCTGGGAGTGTGGTGCCCCGCCCTCCAGGAGCCGCCCCGGGTGGGGCGGTGGGCGGGGCTGTACCCGGCACGGCGGGACGCCGACGGGTTGGGTTGCCGGGTACGACGTGGGGCCCGCTGTGTGCCGGGGCGGGCCGGCCCGGCCGGGGGCGCGACTCCCGGTACTGCGCGGGGTGAGACAGAGGGCCCGGCGCCACCAGGAGCAGGAGTTTAGGTTCTTGGTGGGGCCGGGCGGGCCGGGAGGTCGGCGTGCCCGCGGAACGGGTGTCGCTCAGGCTTCCCGGGGCATACGAAACGCCCGGGGCCTGGTGGCCGTCCGGGCGTTGGGTACACGTATTCAACTCTGAGTACAGGATATGCCACGCCCTCTACGCTGCGCAACCAGGGGCCGGGGCGGGTGCGGAGCAGTGCGCCGCTCGCGTTCGACCTCGAACAGGGTCGGCGGCGTTGACGTGCCCGAGTCGTTCGGTGAGGCGCCCGGACAGGATCCACCGTTGGATGGTGCGGAGGCTGACTCCGGCCGCCTCGGCTGCCTCGGCCCCGGTTGTACCAGCGCTGCCGCGGGTCGGTGTGATCGAGCATTGTGACCCCCTTCATCCAGCAGGGCAGCCTACCCGCTGGATGAGGGAGGAGCGGCTGGGGGGCGTCACCGGGGCCTCTGGCGGTCGTATATGTCAGAGCAGGTCGTGCTGTTCAGCGAAGCGCGCGCCCGGCGTCGGTCAGTCCGCCGAAGTTCAGGACCATGGACGATGATCCTTGGTCGGGTGCCGCCGCGGGCCACGTGGGAGAAGGCGCGGTAGCTGCGGTCGAGGGAATCGACCCGCAGCTTCCACGGTGCCGGTGCTGACGTTCAGGTCGCGTGCTACCGCACCGGGCATCAGGAATGTCGTGCGGTGCTGCTACGACGGCTTCAAGGACACGTATCTGGAGGTCTGTCATGGGTTCACGGTAGGCCTATCGGGCCCGGGAGACTTCGGAACTGTCGATCCTTCACGGACGCCACTGCTCCCGGTAGTCCGAGTGGTCGGACGTAGGGCACGGCCATGGCCCTCGCGATGGCGTAGGCCTTGGGTCCAGCGCCCCAGCTCCGCGCCGAGTTCCGGTGCGGCGACTTCCCCGGAGGCGGCTTCGAGGTCGGGGCGGATGATGTCGAGCATCCACCGCTTCGATGCGAGGTCTCGGCGCAGCCACGCCACCTCGCGGTCCACAGTCCCCCAGTCACCCGTCAGCACGGCGTTGACAGCGGTGCCGCCCAAGGGTGGCCGCGGGCGAGTTGGGCGGTCCGCTGGTCGCGTCTTCGAGGGCGCCTTCGTATTCGTCCAGGCGCGCGGCCAGGAACTCAGTGATCGTCATGGTGCTCTTCTCCTCGGTGCTTGGCGAGTGCGTACAGGTACGCGTACTCGCCGCCTTCGTATGCCCAGTCACAGTCCGGCTCTGGGCACAGGCCCATGCCGGGGCTCATACGGATCAGGAGGCCGTCGGGGTCGGGGCGGTGGCCTGGGAGGACGGCCGCCCGCCGACCGTCCCAGCGTGGTCGGCGGAGCAGACGGCGAATCGCGTCGATGATGCTCACGGGGTTCCTCTCGTCGGAGCCGGTCACCACACGTCCGGGATGTCCACGGGCTCTTTCGCCCTCCACGAGGATCGCGACCTTGCCCAGGTACCGGGCGACATCCGTCACGGAGTCCCAGGACGCCTGGACTTCCAC
>NZ_JAMOAO010000002.1 GCF_030555055.1 Nocardiopsis sp. YSL2 | reverse complement strand
CAGGCGAACCCCCGGTCGGGCATCCGATACCGGTCCAGGCGCGAGTCGTCGACCGGGAGCACCATCTGGCGCATCTCGGCGTAGGTCACCGCGACCTTGTTGATGGTCCGCGACTTCAGCTTGCCGCCGGGGTTGTCGACGGTGCGCACCGCCTGCTCCAGCGTGATCAACTTGATCACGCCGGGCACCGCGGCATCGGCGTAGCCGTGGTTGTAGGTGACCACGACCCCCTGCCGGGTGGTGGTCCACCGGGCTGGTCGGCCGCCGGACATACGGGCCAGCCGCCCGTCGGTGTAGACCAGGTAGTCGTCGCCGGCGGTGAGCGTCTGCCCGTCCTCCACGATGGAGGCGACCGACGTCAGGCGCAGGGTGGGCAGCAGCAGCACGTGATCGCCGCGGCCGTCCAGCGTGGCGACCTCATCTTCTTCCTGGGTGATGGACCAGCCGACGGCGTCGCGGATCTCGTCGGACACCGCGTCCAGCAGCAGCTGAGCGCGCGCGTCGTCCAGAGTCTGGTCGTCGATGAAGGTGCGCAGGTCACCGACAGCCGCAAACGCAGTGGCCACGGGTCAGTCCTGGGCGATGATGCCGCGCGAGCGCAGCGCAGCCAGGATGCCGTTGATCGCCTCGGCGTTGGCGGCGGCGTCCGCGGACACGTCGGTGGGCACGTCGGCGATGGCCGCGCCGTGCACGTAGGCGCCGGTGTCCTCGTCGAACACACTCGGTTCAGGCATGGTCGTCCCTCACAGCAGGTAGAGCACGAACTCGGAAGCGTTCGTGACGTCGCGGTCGATGAACACCCCGGTGGTGAAGTCCACCGCGGCCAGGCGATCGGCCGCGGTGTTACCAGCGGGGACGCCGATGACCGCGACCACGGGGCCCGTGTTGTCGGTGCCGTCGTGTAGGCGCACCACGGAGGCGGCCGACCCGGTCGCAGTGAAGGCGACCAGCGTGCCCGCCCCAGTGGCGGCCTGAACGCCGCCGGTGCCGGAGGCGACGTGCACAGGGCGGGCCATCAGGTGTCCTTGCCCTTGCCCGTGGCAGGGCCTTCGGAGGTGCCGTCGTCCTGCTTGTTCTCGGGCGGGGTGACGGCCTTGCCCTGCCGTTCACTGCCCGGTTTGCCCGCCGGACCGGTGGGCTTCTTCGCCGGGGGCTTCGCAGCCTTCTTGGGAGCGACGTCGCGGCCGGCACGGTCCAGCTCGACGGCGCGCCCCTGGCTGATCAGCTTCCGGGCGACCTGGTCGTCCAGGTAGTACTCGTGGTGGTTGTCCAGGTCGGCGTGCCTCTTCGGGGCGACCTCGATGCGCGTCGCCTGGGTCATCCGGACTCGCACGTGCTGTCCTTCCTCTGCGGATGCGGATCCGGGGCGGCGCCGAATCGGCGCCGCCCCGGGGCGGTCACAGCTTGTACCAGGCGAAGGCCTTGGGCCGGATGACGCCACCGCCGACGCGGTGCCGGAACAGCAGGCCCAGCTTGCCCTCCTCGGCGTAGCGCTCGGTCAGGCGGGTGACGGTGAGCCGTCGCCGGTCGGCGATCATGTAACCCTGTCGCAGGTCACCGAACATGATGCTCTTGTCGGTGCCCGCTCCGGCGCCGTCCACGGTCGTGGTGATGGCGGGGAGCCCGTCGACGGTGTAGGCCCGGTAGCCCATGAGCATGTCGGGCTCGCCCTCGGCGGTGTTGGGCTGCAGGAGGTAGCGGCCGTCGGCGTCCTTGAGCAGCGCGATCTTCTCTTCCGCGCTGGTGTGGTACAGCCAGGCGGCGTTGGCCTTGCGGCGGAACTGCGCCGGGACGGAGAAGATGGTGCGCTTGAGCTCGTCCCCGGCGACGGTCTCGCCGGCGGCGCCGGCCACGCCCTGGGTGATGGTCGCCGCCACCGACAGGCCCTGCGGCTGGCTGGTGCCGTTGCCGGACGCGAAGGCGTCGTCCTCCATCTCGGCGATCTTCAGGCTCAGCGCCTGGGAGATGACCGCTTCGAGGTCGTCGTCGGCGTCGTCGAGCTCGTCCACACCGATCTTGACCAGTGCGTTGAGGTCGAACACCTCGATGGTGTCCTTGTCGGCCGGGTCGGCGGCCAGGCCGTCGGCGGCGGTCGTGCCGGTCTCCAGCTTGCCCCAGCCGGCGGCGGCCACGTTGACCACGCCGATGTCCATCTTGTTGGAGCTGGTGGGCCGGACGGTGGCGAGGTTGCGGATCACGGCGTCCCGGGGCAGCTCCCGCAGGATGGTGCCGACGAAGTCCGCGGGGACCAGCACCTGGCCCTCGGTGTCCTCGACCAGGTCGGCCTTGCGTTCGTGCGACATGTGCGCGCCGCCCTTGCGCACGTAGTCCAGGAAGGCCTTGCGCTTGGCCTCCTTGCGCTGCTTGTCGGTGGTGTACACGCCGCCGATCTGCTCGACGGACATGCCGCCGCTCTCGGTGCCGCTGCCGCCGTCGGCGCCCATGTCGTGCTTGTAGTTGGGCGCGGCCAGGTAGTTGTCCAGGTCGGTCATCTTCGCTTCGCGCTCGACCTGCGCCTTGGACTTGGACGCCTCGCCCAGCAGAGCGTCGATCTTCTTGGTGACCTCCGCGGGCATCTTGGACTTGTCGGGAAACTCATCGTTGAGCGCGCGGGCCTGCTCGATGCACTGAGCCGCGCGCACCAGAAGCGGGTGGGCCATGGCCCCTCCATTCCTTCGTGCGCACACGAAAAAGGACCCGCATCAGCGAGCCCCTCGTGTGTCGTGTTCGGTTACCGGTTGCCGCGCAGGGAGGCCAGCTCTTCAGCCAGCTCGTCCGCGCGGGTGCTGCGCTCGACCCAGTCGCCGAGCGCGTCCAGACGGGCGCTCGTCCCCGCGTACTTCACGGGGTCGGCCACCTCGTCGGGATCCCGGCCTGCGAGCACGGCGTCCGCACGGTGCATCTTGAGCGTGAGTGAATCCGGGCCGGTGTGCTCACCGGTGTCCTTCTTCGGCTCGGCGCCCCCGTCAGCCCCGGCTTCGTCCTTCTCCAGGTGGGGTGTGGTGTCGGTCTTCTTCTCGGGCTGGCCGGGCTGCTCTGCGGCGCCCGGTGCCTGGTCTGTGAGGGGCGTGCCCCATGCGGCGATGGCCGCCTTGATCTCGGCCTCGTCGCCGCCGGCGGCGACCGCCCCGGCCACCACAGTGTCGATGGTCTCGGCGACGGCGCTCTTGACGGTCTGGATGATCGCGGCGGGGTTGGCGGGGAACACGACCGCGCTGACCTCCCAGAGCTTGACGTCCTCCAGGACGCGGACCCGCTTCTGGCCGCGGGTCTCATACCGCCACTGCAGGGGCTCGTAGCCGATGCTCATCTTGCGGACGTGGCCGTCCATCATCTTCTGACGGATGGCCTGGGAGTCGGCGTCGTTGGCGAACCGCACCTTGATCTTGAGGCCGCGGTTGTCCTCCTCGGCCTCGGTTAGGGTGCCCAGGACGTCGCGGACCGAGGCGCGGTGGTCGGCGAGGTAGGGCACCTCGCCCTTGGCCACGCGCCCGAGGCTGTTCTTGAACGCGCCCTTGGCGACGGTGTCGTACTGCAGGTCGACGTTGTTGAACGTCGAGGCGTACCCGGTCAGGGTGTTCTCATCGGTGTCGTCAGCGGCCTTCCATTCGACCGGCACGACGAGCGTTTGCATGGTCACGGTGTCCTCACTCGGTAGTGTCGATCTCCATGGAGCAGTTGCATCCTGCGCGCTCTTCGGTGTCGAGCACGGAGTCGCCGGGCCAGCGGGCACGGTTGCTGAACGTGGAATCCAGGGGCACGGTCTCGCCGTCGAGGCGGGCGTGGCTGCTGCGCGGGTTGGAGCCGGTCTTCCAGGTCTTGACCATGTCCAGACCGGTCTGCTGTCCCGCCTCGCGGGCTCCGAAGCCCTTCGCCGCGGTGACCTCGGTCTGCGCGATCTGCGGGGCGCGGCGGGTGAGGTAGCCGGCGAACATGCTGGCGATGTCTTCGGGGCCCTGCCCGGCGGTGAGCGCGGTGGCCAGGTCCTCGCGGGTCGTGATGTTGATGCTCGCGGCGACCGCGGCGGCGTGCACGGCCAGCCACTCGAACGTCCGCTCCTCGTCGTAGTCCTCCTCCTCGAACCCCGCGAGGCCGGCCATGATCGACGTGCCGGCCGCCACGGACACTCCGAGGGCGATGGAGTAGATGTCGGGGGCGAGGACCCGGTCCCAGCGGGACAGCGAGAACAGCTCGTCGACGCGGGCCTTGCGCGCGCCGGGCCGGTGCGACTTCGGGTCGGGCCACCGGGCGACGACGGCCGCGCGCTGCAGCTTGAAGAACGCGACCATGCTGCGGGTGGCGTCGCGCAGGTGCCGGGCTGGCACCCGCGGGCGGGCGGCCACTCAGCTCACCCCTCGGGCAGAGCAGCGAGCATGCGCCTGAGGTCGGTGTCGGACAGCGACGACTGTCCGGGCTCTCCGCCCTGGGCGTCGTCGTCCTCGTCACCCTCGTCCTCGTCGCCGTCCCCGGAGGCGGCGGGGTCCGCGAGGAGCGCTCCGCCGGTGGGGGTGCCGTCGGCGGTGGTAGGCACGACACCGGCTGGACGCAGGAACACATCGCCGCCGTCGACCAGCGGCATCCCGACGGTGCGCCGGAAGTCGTTGACCGTGATCGCCCCGGCCCGGAGCGCGGAGTTCGCGCGCTCCCAGATCGCCTGCTCGCTCTCCTTGAGCGCGAGCACCTCGGAGCGGTCCCAGCGCACCGCCACCCGGCGCGGGTTCGAGAACTGGGCGTCGTTGACCGCGGGGAGCAGGGCACGGACGATCACGTCCTTGAACCGCCGCTGCAGCGGCATGACCGTCTCTTCCCAGAAGCTCCGGCGGGCCTCCGCGTAGTTCGCGAAGGTGGACCGGTCCAGTCCGACCTTGGCGCTGATCAGGATCGGCTGCACTCCGAACGCCATGCAGATCCGCGACTCTGCGATGGTGCGCAGGTCCGGGAACTCCAGCTTGTCCAGGTCGAGCCCGAGGACCTTGGCGTCCATGCCCTTCTGCAGGACGGCCGGTTCGCCGCGGCGGGCACCGCCGAACTTCTGCTTCCACTTCGTGACGAGCCGCTCGGCGTTGTCCTCGTCGAGCTGCTGCTGGACGGTGATGATCGTGCCGGGCACCGCACGGTTCTGCAGCAGGGCCTTCACGAAGTCGGTGGCCTCGTTGTCGAGGGCGACCGCCCGCAGCGCGGGCCGCAGCGGCGGCTGCCCGACGAGAGGGTCCACGGGGTTGGGCAGCCGGAACGCGATGACGTCCTCGCCGAGGTCGACGATCCTGCCGCCTGCGCCGGCGAGGAACCCGAACCGCAGGCGGCCGTTGGGCTGGAGCCAGAACCGGACGAGGTCGGGGCGCAGCGGCCAGAGCTGGACGGGGCGCCCGGCCTGGTCGCGGACGATCTCCCAGAACGCCGTGCCCGCCAGCATCATGTGGATGACCGTGAGCTCGAACAGCTCGAACTCCGACAGGATCGGGTTCGGGTCCGCGAGCAGGCGGCGCAGCGGGTGGTTCTCCTTGGCCTCCCCCAACCCGTCGGGGCCGTACACACGCAGGACGGCCTCGGGCATCGAGGTGGCCAGCTCCATGATGCAGGCGTAGACGAGCTCGTTGCGGCCGAACCCGTGCGCGGCCGCGGAGAGGAACCCCGAGCTCGGGTACAGCGGAGCTCCGGGGCCCAGGTTCAGCGTGGGCGACAGCCCACTGGCGCCTGCCGCCTTCGTCTCGGGCGGGCCGCTGAGCCACCCCATCAGGCGTTCCACCCGGTGAGGATCGACAGCGCGGCCATCTCGACTCCCGCGGTGACGGCGACAGCGCCGGCGCCGATGGCCGTGGTCGCCGCTGCGGCGGCGAGCAGCCCGACTCCGAGGGGCAGCACGATCGCGCCGACGACCATGGTCGTCACGGCGATGGTGCGCCGGGGCATCTGGCGGGTGCGGGCCAGCGCCGCGCGGACGCTGGCCGCGGCGGCCTTGGTCCGCGCGGTGACGTCGTCGGCGCGCACCTGGCCGGAACCGGCGGGGGCGAGCAGCCACACCAGGGCCCCGAGTGCGAGCAGGGCCCACCCGGGCCCGGTGAGCATCCAGGTTCCGGCGGCAAGGCAGGCCACAGCAGCCCATCGGTGCATCGCGTGCTCCTCAGAAGATGTCGGCCTGGGGCAGGTTGTCGGCGTCGCGGGCGGCCTCGGCCAGGCGGCCGTCGACGGCGAAGATGACGGCGAGCATTCCGTCGATCCGCAGCCCGGACTTGTGCCGGTTGGGCTTGACGGGGCGGACCCGGTCCGGGTCGTCGCGCGGGCTCTTGGCTTCGAGGTTGTCGGCCATCCACCGGGCGACCGGGTTGCCGAAGGTCGCCAGCTCACGGCCGATGAGCAGCCGCTTGAGCTCGTTCATCGGGGCGGTCATCTTGTCGAAGGTCGTGCCCGACTCCACCATCTCCAGGCCGGTGCGGCTCTGCACCTCCTGGCGGACCGGCTCACCCGACCAGCGGTCGTAGGTGACGTCGACGATGGCGTACCGGGCGTGGTCTTCCTCGATGTCGGCGTAGACGGTCTCGTAGTCGATGACGTCGCCTTCGGTCGCGGTCACCCACCCGGCGGCCACCCACTGGGAGAACTTCCCGTCGGTGTGCTCGTCGAGGGCGGGCAGGACCGACTCGGGGGCCCAGAACCGCCAGACCACGCTGCCGTCCGCGAACAGCAGCGCCCACGCGGTGAGGTCCAACTTCGAGGACAGGTCGAGGCCGGCCCAGCACTTGCGGCCTTCGAGCTTCGGGACGATCCAGTCGGGGGTCGCGGCGATCTCACCCGTGTTCGCGTCCCACAGGTCCATGGTGATCCAGCGCGACGCCTGCTGAACCCTCTGGTTCAGCGAGAACTGGCAGAACGAGTTGGCCTTGGTCGGGTCCGTCTTGGCGTCGAGGGCTTGGCGGCGCATCGCATCCAGGGACTTGAACTCACCCAGTGCTGGGTTGGGCCACTTCCAGTTCGCCTCGTCCCACGGGTCCAGGGACACCGGCAGGTCGGGGTGGTGGGGGAACGTCTTGCGCAGCCGGTCGAGTTCCTCCTGCGAGCGCGGCATCTTGCGGACGTAGGCGAACACGTGCGGCGCGCGGGCCGGGTCGGCCTGGATCTGCTCGGCCTCGTCGATGAGGTCGGCGCCGAAGGACGCGGAGTCGTTCGTCTCCGTCGTGATGGCGAACAGCAGCTCCTGGAGCCGCGCACCGACCGCCGTGGTCAGCGCCGCCCACAGCGACCCGTCGCGCTGGCTCAGAACCTCGTCGAGGCAGAACCCGTGCGGGTTGTGCCCGAGCTCGCCGTCGGCGTCCGCCGTGATGATCTCGTAGTAGGACGCCGTGCGCTCATCGACCAGACGGCGCGCGTTCTTGGCGTGCTTGATCCGGGCGGACAGCTTCGGCTGGAGCTGCATCATCCTCAAGGCGGGCTCGAAGACTTTGCCGGCCTGCTTGGTGTCGGCCGCCGCGCCGTAGACCTCCGCGGACTCCTCGTCGTCACCGACCAGGAGGTAGAGCAGCAGTCCTGCCGCGAGCTCGCTCTTGCCGTTCTTCCTGGCGAGGACCACGTAGGCGATCCGGTACCGGCGGACGTAGCAGCCGTACTCGGCGGACCAGACGACCTCGCCGAAGAGGGGCCGCACGATCTCGTGCTCCTGCCAGGCCTTGAGCACGAACGGCTTGCGCCGGTGTGGGCCCTTGGTGTGCACGAGCAGCTCGGCGAAGAACGCGACCACCCGGTCGGCGCGCGGCTCGCAGTAGTGCGCGCCCTTCTTCTCGCACTGCTGGCCCCGGAAGGTGTACCCGCACACGTCACCGCGGCGCGTGCGCGGCCGCCACCGCCGTTCGTGGTCCACCACCAGCGTGCGCGGTCGGCGCGGCCGGCGCCCCGCGGGCGTCGCGCGCTTGGCGCGCGGCGCCGGGCTACCCGGTGAGGAGGTCGTCCTTCGCGCCATGCGCGTCGCCTCCGATGCTGAGCGACGCGCGGTCCGACGGGGTCAGCCCGTACCGGGCGCCGTACCGGGCGACGATCTCGGCGTAGTCCTTCAGCGCCGTCAGCGCTGGGTTCTTCACCGTGCCCCGGGCGCCCGCGATGGTCAGCCCCTCGCGGGACACGGTCATCGCGGCCCGGCGGTGGCCGACCACGGCGTCGCAGAACACCGCGAACGACTCCACGTCCCACGCGGTCAGGACGCCCTGGCGGATCAGGTCCGGGGTCAGGCGGTGCCACACGTCCAGGGCGCTCTCGACCCCGTCCTTGGCTTCGGCGTCCAGGTCCAGCAGCCACTCGGGCGGCGCGATCTCGCCCTCGTCGGGGATCGGCTCGCCGTCGTTGATGCGGTCCGGGCGGTCGCCGTGCAACACCTTGAGCGAGGTCGGCTTCGTGGGGCGGCCCTGTCCTCCACGTCCCATGACGACCTCCCTGCTCTCATCGCTGCACAGATTCGGATCTTTTGTCGGCGAGGACGCGCAGTCACCAGGGCGTTTGCTCGGCCTGCTCCCCCAGGTCGGCGACCCACCCCCTCCCCCCTGTGGATACCGGGGGTCGGCGGGGTGATCGAACCGGCCTTACCTGCGGTTCCACCCACCGGGCTGGTGTTGGGCGGTCTCGGAGGAGTGACACGGGCGGCAGAGACCGCGGCCGTACTCGGGGTCGTTGGGGTCGAGCCCTCGGGCCACCAGCTCCTTGCGTGAGAGCGGGTGATGGTCGGCCTGGGTTGCTGGGTCGCCGCACAGGACGCAGTCGGGGTCGCGGGCGAGTACGCCGGCGCGGAAGCGGTCGCGGTGCTCTGCTCCGTACCCCTGGGCGGTGCTGGTGCCTCGTGCCCTCTCGCCGCGCCTGCGCATGCGTGTGCGGCACTGGGGTGAGCACTGGCCGTCGGGTCCCTTGAGCTTCCTGCAGCGGGTGCAGCGGCGGGGTGCTCTGCTGGGCACGGCTGGCTCGCTACTCGGGGTCGGGCCGGTACACGGCCAGCTGCTCGATGCCAGCGAAGATGGCGGCGTCGACGCCGGGCATGCGGTGGGCGACGTCGGCCTTGAGCTTCGCGGCCGTCTCCGCGGTGATGACCGCCTTGCTGCGCAGGATGAGGGTGTCGCCGGGGCGGACGACCTGGGGGTCGCCGTGGGCGCTGCGCATGAGGGGCGTGCCGGTGGCGGCCACCTCGGCGGTGAGCGCGGCGAGGCGCTGGTACTTCTCCTCGGTGGTGTGCCCGTCCCAGGTCGGGCCGTCGTCCACGGTGGGCACGTGGGCGAACAGGTCGAGGTCGTCCGGGCTGAGGTGCCAGCTCATCTGGCCGTGCGGGGTGTCCACGTAGATGAGCGACCAGCCCGGCGTCTGCGGGTCCCCATCGGGGACGATGACGGCTGGGTACTGGGCGGCGAGGAGCGCGACGAGTGCGGCACGCTCGCGGTAGACGGCGTCGGGCATGGGCGGGCCTCTCCGGTCAGGCGCTCAGGGCGTAGTCGTCTAGGACCGGCCATGCGTAGGCCAGCCAGTTCAGGGCGGCATTCCAGCTCACCGCCTGGTGCAGGCTGATCTCCTCGCCTGGGCGGTGCACGATGACCCGCCAGGGAGTCTCAGGGCAGATGACCTGGTGGCCACGGCGGACCTCGGCCTTGTAGATGCGGTAGCGGCTCACGGCTCGAACGCGATGAGCTTCAGCTCGGCGCTGGCGACGTCGATCGGGACCGAGGTGCCGTACAGGGCGGGCGAGAGCGACCCGAAGGTGCGCGTGGCCCCGGCGGGGATGGACACCACGGTGTCGTCGACGGCCTTGCCTCCGACGGTGATGGGCGTGCCGAGCGTCAGGTCGAGCGCGCTGGCGTCGTTGTTGCGCACGCGCAGGATGGTCTTCCCGGTGTTGGGGAGCGCGTGCTGGTTGACGGCGTCTCCGTCGGTCTCGGTGGGGTCGGCGACCCCGGCGTCCGACAGAGTGGTGACTGGGATGGTGACGCGCGGCATGGCGACCTCCGGTGGTGTGTGGGTACGCGTGTTCGATCAGCGGTCGTCTGCCGCCGGCGTTCGTGTCGGGTGTCAGCGGAGGGCGGCCACGATGGCGTGGAAGAGGGCGTCCTTGCGGCGCTGGTCTTCCGGGAGTTCCTCGTAGGGCACCAGGCACGGGTGGGTGCGGTCCTCGAAGGACTTGATCGGGCCGTACTTCCACCCGTCGAAGCGCTTGTGTGCGCACCACGATTCGTGGAGCTGTGCAGGGGTGGCGCCGTCGAGGGCCTGCTCGACACCGACAAGCGCGGACTCGTGCTGCCACTCGGGGGCTTCGTCCCACGGTGGGGACACGGCGGGGTCACCGGTGACGACCTGGTAGGCGCGGTTGGCGTCGTAGCAGACGCGGGCGATGCCGGCGTGGTCCATGTTCAGAGCCTGCTCTCGGGCTGGAAGACGGATCTCACGAGCCACATGAAGCCCTGCTGAAGGTTCGTGCGGCCGAGTTCGAGCATGCGCTGGTCGACGCCGTCGCGGGCCTGGAGCTCTGCGACGAGGTCCCCGAGCTCGTTCTCCGCGGCCTTGACGCGGTTGACGATGTCGATGCGGTCCTGCGGGTGCTGCCGGTATCCGGTGACCGCGCCGGGCGCCTGCGGGTCGGCCATGGTGGAGTGCCTCCTCGGGCAGCCGCCAGTCCTCACCTGCAGTGCGGGTGGGGCTGGGAGTGTGGTGCCCCGCCCTCCAGGAGCCGCCCCGGGTGGGGCGGTGGGCGGGGCTGTACCCGGCACGGCGGGACGCCGACGGGTTGGGTTGCCGGGTACGACGTGGGGCCCGCTGTGTGCCGGGGCGGGCCGGCCCGGCCGGGGCGCGACTCCCGGTACTGCGCGGGTGAGACAGAGGGCCCGGCGCCACCAGGAGCAGGAGTTAGGTTCTTGGTGGGGCCGGGCGGGCCGGGAGGTCGGCGTGCCCGCGGAACGGGTGTCGCTCAGGCTTCCCGGGGCATACGAAACGCCCGGGGCCTGTGGCCGTCCGGGCGTTGGGTACACGTATTCAACTCTGAGTACAGGATATGCCACGCCCTCTACGCTGCGCAACCAGGGGCGGGGCGGGTGCGGGCAGTGCGCCGCTCGCGTTCGACCTCGAACAGGTCGGCGGCGTTGACGTGCCCGAGTCGTTCGGTGAGGCGCCCGGACAGGATCCACCGTTGGATGGTGCGGAGGCTGACTCCGGCCGCCTCGGCTGCCTCGGCCCGGTTGTACCAGCGCTGCCGCGGGTCGGTGTGATCGAGCATTGTGACCCCCTTCATCCAGCAGGGCAGCCTACCCGCTGGATGAGGGAGGAGCGGCTGGGGGCGTCACCGGGGCCTCTGGCGGTCGTATATGTCAGAGCAGGTCGTGCTGTTCAGCGAGCGCGCGCCCGGCGTCGGTCAGTCCGCCGAAGTTCAGGACCATGGACGATGATCCTTGGTCGGTGCCGCCGCGGGCCACGTGGGAGAAGGCGCGGTAGCTGCGGTCGAGGGAATCGACCGCAGCTTCCACGGTGCCGGTGCTGACGTTCAGGTCGCGTGCTACCGCACCGGGCATCAGGATGTCGTGCGGTGCTGCTACGACGGCTTCAAGGACACGTATCTGGAGGTCTGTCATGGGTTCACGGTAGGCCTATCGGGCCCGGGAGACTTCGGAACTGTCGATCTTCACGGACGCCACTGCTCCCGGTAGTCCGAGTGGTCGACGTAGGGCACGGCCATGGCCCTCGCGATGGCGTAGGCCTTGGTCCAGCGCCCCAGCTCCGCGCCGAGTTCCGGTGCGGCGACTTCCCCGGAGGCGGCTTCGAGGTCGGGGCGGATGATGTCGAGCATCCACCGCTTCGATGCGAGGTCTCGGCGCAGCCACGCCACCTCGCGGTCCACAGTCCCCCAGTCACCCGTCAGCACGGCGTTGACAGCGGTGCCGCCCAAGGTGGCCGCGGGCGAGTTGGGCGGTCCGCTGGTCGCGTCTTCGAGGGCGCCTTCGTATTCGTCCAGGCGCGCGGCCAGGAACTCAGTGATCGTCATGGTGCTCTTCTCCTCGGTGCTTGGCGAGTGCGTACAGGTACGCGTACTCGCCGCCTTCGTATGCCCAGTCACAGTCCGGCTCTGGGCACAGGCCCATGCCGGGGCTCATACGGATCAGGAGGCCGTCGGGGTCGGGGCGGTGGCCTGGGAGACGGCCGCCGCCGACGTCCCAGCGTGGTCGGCGGAGCAGACGGCGAATCGCGTCGATGATGCTCACGGGGTTCCTCTCGTCGGAGCCGGTCACCACACGTCCGGGATGTCCACGGGCTCTTCGCCCTCCACGAGGATCGCGACCTTGCCCAGGTACCGGGCGACATCCGTCACGGAGTCCCAGGACGCCTGGACTTCCACGGGCCAGTCGGGGCCTTCCAGGAGCTTCCGGGCGAGCTGGTGCGCGGTCATCTGCTCGCCGTCCGCAGCTTCGGCTCCGTCCTTGTACCTGCGGAGCTTGGCCAGTGCCTCATCGCGGGCTTCGTCGGCTCCGTCCCGCTGGTTCGCGAGGTCGCGCACGCCTCGCGCTCCGAGCGGGTATTCGATCCCGGCGTCTCGGAGCGCCTGGTCGATGCGATCGAGTTCGGCCCCGGCGTCAGCGGCGGCTTTCGCGGCGTCCGCCCCGGTGGGCAGGGCGCTGGTGAACCACGCGACGATCTGGTCACGTTGGGCGTCGGTGAGTTCCAACCCGGAGGTCGGGGCGTCGGCGGTCGGGTTGGCCACGGTGCGGTCCTCCTGGGTTCGGATGGCGGCGATCCCGTCCACGGGCATGCCGTACACGTACTCGCGGGCAGGGTCCTGCCGATCCGGGTGGACCGGTTCGGGCATCAGGACGGCGGATCCGGGTGGGACCTGCTCGGCCGTGACCTCGGTGAATCCGAACGCGGCGAAGGGGGTGTGTGGCCCGCTCGGGCGGCCAGTGTCACTCACCGGGGGCCTCCTGGTCCGCGCATCCGCTGATGGAGAACTCGCCGGTACGCATGACGCCGGCCCACCCGGTGCCGTAGGCGGCTCGGTCTGCCATGACCATGGGGTCGGCCGGGTTCTCTGCGGCCTGCCGGTAGCCGTCGTGCCAGCCCTCCAGGTAGGCGGCCCAGCGGGTGGCGTCCTCGGGTTTGCAGACGTGTGCGGGGTCAGCGATGCCGCCGGTGTGCTGGATGGGCTGTCCGCACTCCCAGCAGGTGGCGGTGAAGTCGGTGATCGCGGGTTCGTAGCTCATTCTGCGGAGTCCTCCTTGCGCGGCTTCTTCTGCAGGCTCTCGACCAGGCCGACGACGCCGAACAGGGCGAGCAGCGCGCAGGCGACAGCCGCGGCGATCCACCATCCTCCGAGGGTGAAGAGCCAGGCGGCCAGTCCACCGAACACCGCTGCGACTCCTCCTCCGAGGGTCGCGCCCGCGGGGTCGCGGCGCGCGCTGCGTGCGGCGCCGGCCTGGGTGCGGATGCCGGCGGGGGTGCGGTCGTCGATCCAGGCCCGTTCGACGTCGATGCCGGCGTCGTGGAGGGCGTCGACGGCGCGGCGGCGTGTGTCGTCGTCCGCGCCGGTGATGGTGATCCACAGTGATCCCATGGGGTCTTCTCCTTCGTGGTCAGGTGGTGGCGTGGGGGTCGAGGCCTGCGCACGCTCCGTCGGGCAGGCGGTCGCCGTCGGCGTGCTCGACGGTCCACATTGCGGGGCCGTCGACAGCGACCAGTCGGCCGACCGGCCAGGTGGCGGGGCGCGGGTCTTGGCCCTCGGGGGCTGCGGTCAGGGTCAGGTCGTAGTCGACGAGCACGGCGCCGCACCAGGCGCACCGCTGGCGCAGGTGCGGGCCGACCTGGATGTCGAGTCCGGCGATGTGTATGACGTCGGTCATCGGTCGCTACCTCCGGCGGTGCAGGGGGTCATGTTCTTGCCGCAGTCCTGGCACAGGCTCGCGACGACGCCTGCGCCCCACACGGTGATGTCGGAGACCTCCCGGTTGTGGTCGCAGGCGTCCTGGCGGGCTATCCGGGCGCGGAGCTGTTCGAGTTCGGCTCCGAAGCTGGCCGGGAGCTGGGTGTCGCAGGCCGGGCAGAGGTAGGCGAGGGTGTCGCCGGTGACGGCGGATTCGACTGGTAGGGCGTCGGCGTGCCGGCAGAGCGCTCGGGTGGTTGTGGTCATGCCCGCCTCCCGGTGCGCGAGGGCGCGCGTCGGACGCTGATGCGCCGGGGGTCGGGGCCGCGGCGGTGGTGCGCGCGCGGTCGCCTGGCGGGCTGGTCGGTGAAGGTGACCCACGCCTTCGGGTCGGGTTCCTGCGGCGGGCACGGGCACAGGACCCAGCGGTTTCCCCGGAATTGCCGGTAGGCGGTGCGCACGGCTTCCTGGGCGGCCTCGAAGGCGGGCCGCAGCGCTTCCCGCGCCTCGTTGACCTGGGCGCGGTAGTGCGTGACGAACAGCCGCTGGAGCCGGGCCACGTCGTGCCGGGACATGGCCAAGCGGACGGTGCTCGACTGCGGGGGCAGGTTGTCGCGTAGCTCCCGCAGCGCCGCCACGGCGTCGGCCGGGCCGGCGTTGGAGTGCACGACGAGCTGGCGCGGTACGTCGAAGGCGTCCGCGACCCGTTCGGGCGTCAATACGGAGGCGGCTCGTTCGTCGCTGCCCCAGGGAGCGCTGCGCATGGCGTCGGCGGACACCGCCCAGTCGGTCAGGGTGGTGTCGATCAGTTCGAGGACCTCGTCGGCGCCGCTCATGAGGCGGCCCGCTGGGCCCGGTCGACCACGTAGGTGTCGTACTCGTCGGTGGACATGACCCGGCCGCAGTCGGCGCCCTCGCAGCGGACCAGGTCGCGGTCGACCTCATGCACGAGGGTGCGGCGGTCGCATCTCGGGCACGGGAACGGCTTGCGCTTGCCCTCGGGGCGGGCCTTGGCCAGGGCCTGCAGGTGGCGCTGCCACCGCAGCACCGACTGACCGAATCCGACACTGCCGGGGTCGGCGAGGATGCTGTCCAGGTGTGCGCTGAGCCAGGACACGACGACGGTCAGGGCCGGGGCGCCGCGGGACCGTTCGGGCCGGGTGCCGTACCCGCGGGCCTCGCGCCACTGGGCCTCGATGCGGGACAGGTACCCGTACAGCTCGTCGAGGACGTCAGCGGCCGGGCTGGGTGAGGGCGCCGCCTGGGAACCGCGGACCCGGTCGGAGTCGTCGGTGCGGGTGCGGTACCCGTCCGAGGTGGCCGCGATCAGGGGTGCGAGGTTGTCCAGGTCGGCCAGGGCGCGGCGGATGCCGCCGGTGCAGGACCGGCACCACACCGGTTCCCCGGGGGTGGGGATGATGTCGGGCGGGATGGGCCGGTCTCCGCGCGTGTCGGGGTCGGATTCCTCCCAGGTGGTGAGGGCGTTGACGAACGCCTCGCGGCCTTGTCGCCAGGTGCGGTTGCAGGGTCCTTCGCAGACGCTCATCAGCGCTCATCTCCTTCGAGTCGGTGGCGGTCGTGGGTGGGCCGGGCCCTCAGGGCCGGGGGCGTGCCGCCGTGACCCGGGTGCACGTGGCCGAGGTCGCGCCAGCCCTGCGTAGCGAGGTCGACTTCGTCTGCGGTTGGCTCGATGACACCCCACCGGATGTGGTGCCGGCCGGGCAGTTCTGTGGGCCGCAGGTGACTGCCCGGGGCCAGCGCGGGCGCGCCGAGTCCCGTTGGCCGGTGGGCGATGGCCGTGACGAGGGTCCCGCGGTTCTCCGGGCGGCCCGCGACCTCGATGACGTAGCCGATCTCCAGGCCGGGGATCAGCCGCCACTCCGGGGCGTCGCGGAGCCAGTCGGCCAGGCGGCGGCGAGCCCACTCAACGGCTTCCTCGGCGGGCGCCGATGGGTCGATGTAGAGGGACGCCCACCCGTATGCGCGGTGCCCTTCGGGCACGAAGTAGCCCAGGCCTCGGAGAATTGGGGCCGGGGTCTGGCACTGGTTGCTGCCGTCGCAGTGCTGGCGCCCGCAGTCGCATTCGGGCCGGTCGGGGCGGCGGCGCATGTCCGGGTCGGTGTCGGGTTCGGCGGTGGCCGGGAGGCCGGAGGAGTCCACGCCGCCGGGCGGCGGCGCCCAGGTCATGGAGTCGAAGCTGCCGTGCCAATCGATGAGGGCGTCGTCGATGCGCCGCAGGGTGTCGTCGGAGTCAGGCACCGGGCACCTCCCCGGAGGGAGCATGCCGGGCGCCCGCGGGTATCGCCGCCAGCGCCCTCTCCCGAGCGAGGCGTTCCGGCGTCATCCCGAACGGGCGGAACCGCCCGCAGAACACGCACGTGCCGTGGGACTCGTGCTCCGGAAGCGGGTCGTCGCACAGGCACGTGGCGTGGGCGTCGTGGATGCGGATGCAGTCGCCGTGGAACAGGTGGATCTCACCGCGCCACCACGGCGCCCTGGGCGTTCCGGGGTGTCCGGTGTTGACCGGGTCCATCCGGCGGTGCCGCCCGCGGCACCAGGCGCAGCGGGTGAGCAGGCGCCGCCGGAGGCTGATCAGCGGGAGGCTGTGGATCCGCCAGTGGTGGACGTGCCACCGCCATCCGGGGCGTGATGTGCAGGAGTGCCGTCCGGGGTCGGCGTCGACGTGCCAGACGTCGAGAAGGCGGCCGAGCTCGAAGGCGAGGGTCTTGGAGCCACGCATCAGGCATCGCCCTCCTCGTGCGCGGCTGTCCACCCGGTGGCCTCCTGGTAGGCGTGCGCGAGCTCTTCGAGGTTGGGGTCGGCGTCGTCGAGCTGGCCGCGGCTGTGGTGGTAGTCGAGGAGGACACATTCGACCGTGGACCGGTAGAGGATGACGCGGTCGGCAGCAGACTCGGGGTCCCCGATGTGGGCACCGTGGAGGGCGGTCAGGGTGCGGTCCGCTTCCTCCAGCGCACGGAGCCGGTCAGGGTCGACCTCGCTCAGGAGCTGCTGGACACGCGCGGCCGACGTCTGCAGGCGCTTCTCCATGGCGTCGGACCACGCCTGCTGCTCGGAGAGGGAGGATTCGAGGGCGTCCGCGCGCTTGCGGGCGGCCTCCCGGTCAGCTTCGAGGCGTTCGACCTCGGGTGCGATGAAGTCGGCCGCGAGGCGGGCGTACTGCTCGGCGTCAAAGCCGCTCGGGTGCCCCTGCTTCATGTGCTGCAGGATCCGGGTGTAGAGGCTGCTCATCGGCTCTCCATGAGGTCGGCCAGGCGGGTGGGCAGGGTCATGAGACCTCCAGGTCGAAGAGGGGCGCCTGCACAGCGGCAGGCTGCGGGGCCGGGGCGGTCGCCGCGGCGGGGCGGTGCGTGCGCGGGGTCGGCGCAGCCGTCGGCGGCGTCGCGGTCTCGCAGGAGCACGCGCACTCGCGGGGCGCCGTCCACACCAGGTAGCGGGAGCCCTCAGCCCAGAACAGGTCCGAGCCGCCGCTGTCGCGGATCCACGTCTCGTGGAGCTCGGGCCATGACCAGCCGGAGCAGCCGCCGTGGTAGCCGCGGGCGCACCCGCCGCAGACGGGGGCGGCCAGGTGCAGGCACTTGTCCTGCCCCATGACGTGCGGTTGGAGCGAGCGGCGCCCCAGGCGCGGCTGGTGGATCTCCGCGAGCACCTGGTCGGCGACCTCGATCGGCATCGGGGACGGCATCCGGCGGCTGTTGCACTCCCAGCAGCGGCACGTCGGACGGCAGGCGTGGCCGACGATCCAGACGGCTACCCCGGCGAGCCGGGTCTCCGGCCGCGGGGCGGGGTCGGGGCTGTAGTCCTCGCGGCAGTCCTCGCACTGGGCCCACACGCAGGGGCACGAGCACGGGCACCAGTCCGGCCAGCCGCGCTCGGCCACGACGCGGCCGACGAGCACCTGCTCGCGCACCGCGCGGGCCTCCTCCTGGCCCATCGGGAAGGGCGTTCTCATTGGCCGGCCCCCGTGGCTTCCTCCTCCTGGGCGTCGAGGCGCATTTGAAGGTCGGCCTGCTCCAGGGTCACGCGGGTGATGGCGTGCGCCAGGAGCAGGACCATGTGGCGGACGTGCCCGGGGATCGGGTCGATCCGCACCTCGGGCACATCCGGGAAGGGCTTGTGGTTGCGCTCGAAGTGGTCGAGCACAGCGTCGAGGCCGGCGGGGCGGCACCAGTCCTCGGTGGCGTACTTCTGGCGGGCGCGGAGCCGGGACACCTCAGCGTCGAGTTCGGCGATGCGCTCGTTGCGGGCGGTCACGTTCATCCGGAGCTCAAGGACTCGGGCCCGGAGGGCGCCGGCCTCCCCCACAGCCGCGCCGGCCTCTCGGAGGACGGGTTCGACCACGGTCATCACGGCGTGCGCCCGGTGGGCGGCCTGCATCAGGGCGTGCTGGCGGGCCGTCTCGGAGTCGGTGCTGGGCTCTATGTACAGGGCCTCCGCGATGGCGGCAGCTAGGTCGCGGGGGTCGGTCTGGTCAGGCATCCGGGCCTCCCGAGGTGGGCTCGGGCATCTGCCGCACTCGCAGGTCTTCGGGCCAGGTGCCTGGGTCGCCGCCCTTGCCGCCGACCTCGTGCTCGCGCGCCCACACAGACCCGAGCTGCTTGACGAAGACCGCGGCGCCGGCTCGGCGGGCCTGGTCTCGCAGGTCACGCACCCATTCGAGGTCGAGGGGGCGGGCGCCGGGCCCGGACTCACCGCCGATGATCACCCAGTCCGGGAGGACTAGGTCGGGGCACGGGCCCGAGCAGAACCCACCCGCGAAGTCGTGGGTAGGGCAGTGGGCGTGCCCGCGGTGGAGGCGGACGGGTCCGATCAACGGTTCAGCGGAGACGAATCGGGTGGCGGCCGGGGTCTCCATCAGGGCGGGGATGCGGATGTTGGCCCACTTCTGGTTCTCGGCGCTGACACCGAGCCAGATGTTGCGCGGCGGCCGATCCACGGTGGCGGCCAGCGGGGCCACGTCGAGCGGTTCGGTGGCGAACTCGCCGGAGAGGTAGCGGCGGACGAACGACTGCATCCTGGCGTGGCGCTTGGTGAGTACCTGGAAGGTGTGACGGTGCGCGGTCTGCATGACGTCGAACACCCGCGCGATGAACTCGTCCGGCACATGAGCGTGGAACAGGTCGGACATGCTGTTGACGAACACGGTGCGCGGCGACCGCCAGCGCAGGGGCGCGGTCAGCACGTCCTCGTGCACGGCCAGCCCGAACCCGGGACCGGAGGTGCGCTCTGGCCCGTCGGTCTGGTACTTCGCCAACCCCATAGCCTTCAGGCGTCCGGCCATGGTCAGCGCGTAGCAACGGTCGCATCCGGGGCTGACGCGGTCGCATCCGGTGGTGGGGTTCCACGTGACGCCGGTCCACTCGATGCTGCTCATGATCGGCTGCTCCTCGCGGTAGTGCGGCGGTCCTCCGTGAGGTCGATCAGCGCGCCCTGGAACGCGCCCCGCGATCCGGGCCGCGCCGGGTCGTAGTGGCCCCGGTGCGTGCCGCACGCGGGAGGGCAGGGGTTAACGCGGAGCCATCCGGCGCGGATCGTGTCCCACTCCCAGTGGTGCGGCACGGCGTAGCCCGGGTTGCTGGCGAGCAGGTCGGACAGCCGATCTTGGACCTGCTCGTCGGTAGTGCCTCGGATGAGGGCCATGGGGCCGTCGTCGGTGGAGAGGACCTGGGCGGTGGGGTGCTTCCTCACGGCTGCTCCTTCGTGCCGGGCCGGCGCGCCAGGGTGGCGTCGGTCGTGCGGCGGATACGGGCGGGCCAGCCGTCGGGGACGTCACCAAACAGGTCGGGGCGGGCGACGTCGGCGACGGGCCGGGCGTCGGACTCCATGGGCCAGTCGTCGTAGGCCTCGTCCTCGCACGGGCACGGCGTGCGCAGCTCGGCGACGGCATCGGCGAGGGCGAGCACGGCGTGCGCCGTGGCCATCTGCGCCTGGGCCAGGGCCCATGTGCCATCCGACTCCTGCGGGGCCTCGGCCAGCTTCTTCTCGGCGTTCTCACGGTGGCCGCTCATCGGGCTCCCCCCGCGGATTCGATGGCCTCGACGGCCACGACCGGGATCCGGTAGCTGCGGCCGATGCGGACCGAGGCGATGGTGTCCGACTGGCACATCCGGTAAACGGTCATCTGCGACAGGCGCAGGCGGTCAGCGACCTCCGCCACGGTGAGGAACGTCGACGACCGCCGCAGCCGCTCGGCAGGGCGGCACAGGTGCGGGGCGAGGACCCGCATGATCACGTCGAGCTGGTGGTCATCGACGGTGTGCGGCTCCAGGTCCTTGCGGATCTTGTCGTGGATGGTCATGGCGTCTGGTCTTCCTCGCTCGTGAGCTGCTTGCGGATACGGGCCGCGTAAGCGCGTGCTTGTGCGGGTGTGGCCGGGCCGTCGCCGGGGCGGTGGGCGGCCGGTGGAACGGGCCGGACGGAGGGCACGTACCGCCAGCCCAGTGCGGCCAGCTCGGCGAGCAACGACTCGGCGCACGGCTCCGGGTCGGCCCTGTCGGCCCAGGCGGCGTGGTCGCGCTCGGAGATGCGGCGGGCCATCAGCTCGATGGCCTCGGCGCGGGCCTGCTCCCTCGTGGTCACGTCGGACTCGCCTCCCCGGCGGTGTCGGTGGCGGTCAGCTCGATGGCGACCCAGTCGACGTCGTCGTCTCCGAGGAGCAGGCCAACCTCGGTCGGCTCGTACACGGCGCCGGTGCCGTCGGGGTCGGTGTCGGTGAGCACGACGGGCAGGTGCCCGTGGCCTTCGGCGAGGAGCACACCGAGTTCCTCGTGGAGGTCGGCGGCGGTCATGGCGGTTCCCTTCGTCGGGGCCGGCGCCTGGGCGGCGGGCTGGGTCCACCCGAGGGTGAGCAGGCGGCCGATGATCCGGCGGGCGGTGGACTCGGCCGTGGGCGTGGCCCCGTAGATGGGGCACGCGGCCGGGTCCTCCAGGCGGCTCACGGTGACCTCGTCGGCGACCTCGATCTCGATGGCCGCGCGGCGCACCGCGTGCTCGACGGGGTCCTCGCCCTGGGCGTAGGCGTGGCGGGCGATACCGTCCTCGATGTGCTCGGTCACGTCGTCCTCCGGTCGGGGCCGTCGAAGTGGTAGCGGACGGTCATGCCGAGCAGCCGGGAGGCGATGCGGTCGTCGCACACCTGGGCCAGGCCGCCCGGCGGGATGTTGCTGGTGAAGACGGTGGGCAGCATGTGGGTGTCGCGGTGGTTGACGATCCGGTAGGTGATCTCCTCGGTCCACACCGAGTCGCTCGCGGTGCCCAGGTCGTCCAGGAGCAGCAGCGGGATCGTCATGATGCGGCGCATCCGGCGCTCGCGCTCCAGGCCGTCGCCGGCCCCGGGGCGCAGGGCGGCGTACAGGTCAGGGAACGTCGACCCGATGAACCCGAACCGGGTCGGGCCGGACAGGGCGATCCGGCGGATCGCGGCGTAGGCGGCGTGGGTCTTGCCGGTGCCGGTGTTGCCCCACAGCAGCAGCGACGGCGCGGTCTTGGGTGAGGCAGCGACCTGGTCGGCCCACGCGAGCACGCCGGGGTGGTCGGTGGTGGCGCCCGTGTACCGGGGCGGGCAGGCGGCGTCGAACCGGCCGAGCGCGCTGAGGACGCGCTGCCGGTGGTGGTACTCGGGGTGGCCAGGCTCGTCCGGCGACGGGAAGTCAGCGACCGCGCCGGGCGTGGTGTCCTCGCCGCGCTCGGCGATGATCCGAGACAGGCGGGCGAACAGGTCGCCGCTGGCGGTCAGGGTGGTGGGTTCAGACATGGGTTCCTCCTCCGTGCATCGACCACGAGCCCGCCTGCGGGAACGGGTCGGGGTCGCCCTGGAAGGCCTGGTTGCGGTAGGGCTGGCGGCCGTTGCGGGCGGCCGACTGTGCGGGTTCGTCCTCGTCGTCCCAGCGGCCCTGGTGAAGCCAGGTCGCCGGGTGCGGGATGAACTTGGGGTCGGCGCGCGCCTGGGCTGCGGCGAACCGGTGGGCGGCGTCGATGATCACCTGCGGGTCGACGGTCTTCACGGCCGTCCGGAACTTCTGCTCCGCGGCCTTGCGTCCGACCTTGCGCGGGTAGGCGTCGTAGAACTCGGCGAAGCGGGCGTTGCGTTCCCGGGTGATGACGGCCTTGGTCGTGGGGTCGCTCTCGTGAGCGGAGCGGACGCCGGGGTCTTCCTGCGCGGCCGAGTCGACAGCGTGCGAGCCTCCCCCCGCACCCCCCTGCTCCCTGCCACCTGCCACCTGCCACCTGCTACCTGCAAAAGCGGCAGTCGTCCCGGACTCGTCCGCGCCGCGCGCAGACTCATCCGCGCCGATCTGCGCAGACCCGTTGACCTGCGTGTTCGCCTGGTCCAGGTCGGATTCGTCCGTGGGCGTCCCGCTGGTGGGCTCCGCGGCGGCCGCCTGGCCGCTCTGGGGCTGCTGCATGCCGGGCGCGGACCCCTCCCGAGCGCCCTCCGAGGCGTCGCGGGTGTTCGATTCGCGGCGCGCAGCCTCATCCGAGCCGCGCGCGGACTCGTGTGCGCGAGGCGCGGGCGGCTCCGAGTCGGGCTCGGGAGGATCGGCGTCCTCCGGAGCGGGCAGGCGCGACGGGACCTTCGCGGCCTCCAGACGCTGGTGCTTGGAGAGCTTGGGCAGGAACAGGTACGGGTCACCGTCCGCGACGTAGCGCACGATGCGCCCCGCGGCCGCCAGCTCCTCCAGCAGCTCCTCGACGGCTTCGTCGTCGAGGTCGTCCTCGTAGGGGAACACCCGGCCCTTGATGAGTCTGGCGTCGCCCTGCACCCGGGCGTGCTCGTCCGAGTGGTTCCACAGGCCGATGTACAGCAGACGGCCGTCCCGGGACACCGACCGCGCCAGCTTGCGGTCGTCCCAGAACTCCGGCTTCACCGAGCGAATGCGAGCCATCAGCGACCCCTGTGCCGGACGCGCTGCCAGAGGGTCGCCGGACGCCACCGCAGCCCGATCGTGCACACGCCCCGGTCGTGGTAGCCGTAGCGGTCGCACCAGTCGCAGGCGTCGCCGAGGCGCCACAGGGCGCGGCAGGTGTCGCACCTCCACAGGTCGCCCTGGTCGCCGTCGGCGAGGGTCTCGGTGTGGCTGTCCGGGAGCGTGCTGGCCGAGCCGTCGGCCGGCACGGGCAGCTTCCAGGTGACCTCACGCGTCGGCAGGTCGCACTCGTGCTTCTGGGATGGATCGCGGCGGCGTACCCACATCGCGGGCCTCCTCTCTACGGTTGGTCCGCGCCCGCCGGGGAGTCGGGCTCACCCAGCAGACGCGGGGGTCAGTGGGTTCAGGGCAGACGGGGCTCAACGTGGCCGTACCGGTAGTGCGGGATTGGGTCGGGCACTCGGAGCGGAACGCGCTGGTTGCGATCGAGCTCGTTGCCATCGGCGTCGTAGAACACTTCGGCGTCACACGCCTTGTCGTAGGCGGCTTCGTGAGCGTCGAACTGTTCCTCGGTGGGGTCCTCAGGCATGTCCGGGAAGTCGTCCATGCTCGAGGTGACGCCGAGCTTCTTGCGCTGGTCGTCGTCCAGATCTTCCACAATCACGAATTTGCAGGGGTGCACCTCGAAGCTCGGCGGGTGCTCGAGGTGGGAGTAGGCGGCGTGGAGCTGCTCGAGGCGGTTAACGAAGGCGAGCTGCCACCAGCGCGGCATGTGCTCGAGCAGCACCCGGTGGAGCACCAGGAAGTTGCTGTAGCTGAGCGAGAACCAGGTGCCGATGTCGTGGCCGACGTCGTGCACGGGGTCCTCGAGCCGCTCCGCCATCAGGTCGAGGTACTCGCTGACGGCCTCGGGGGCGTGGTGGGCGTCGTCAGGTTCGCCGCACTGGGTGGCGCCGTTGGTGACCTGGGCGCAGCAGTTGTCGTCCTCGTGCCCCTCGATGGGCAGGAACTCGTGGCCGAGCGGTGAGCGCAGTCGGTCGATGTCGATGA
This sequence comes from Nocardiopsis sp. YSL2, assembly GCF_030555055.1. Taxonomy (NCBI): domain Bacteria; kingdom Bacillati; phylum Actinomycetota; class Actinomycetes; order Streptosporangiales; family Nocardiopsidaceae; genus Nocardiopsis; species Nocardiopsis sp. YSL2. Next base: position 72,170 of record NZ_JAMOAO010000002.1, on the reverse strand, counting down.
GCATGGGTTCTCCTTGTGTCAGGTCTGCGAGCGAGGGATGCGGCGCTGTGCCCGCACCACGGCGGAGGCCGCCGCCAGCCCGTCCGGGCCGGGGGCCTGGACGTTGACCACGTGCGTGGCCTCGCCCCACGTGCGCGACCGCGGGCTGGCGGCCATGTGGGCGGCGGCCAGCGCGAGGGTCGCGTGGATCTGGCCTTCCGCGGCCAGGGCGGCGCCGGTGACCGGGTCGCCGCCGTCGCCGTAGGTGTAGTGGTGGGCTCGGTCGGCGAGGCGCTCGGCCTCAGCGACGTGCTGCTCGTAGTCGCGGACGTGGGCGTCCCGCGGGTCCGGGCGCTTCTCGATCCTCTTGGCCTTGGCCATGTCGTCCTCCAGATGGTCAGGTTCGTCAGGTCAGTCGGGGCCGGCCGTGTCAGAACGGGAGCGTGTCCGCGGTCTCCCAGTCCGGGCAGTGGGTCTTCAGCCCGCCGGTGATGTCGATCCCCTGTCCGCAGGACTCGTCGGTGACGTTGCAGTCGCAGTCCTGTCCGGGGATGCAGCCGCCCCTCTTGCCTCCGGCGGGGGTGTGGAAAATGCAGGTCTTGCAGCCGTGGTTGTCGGGGTTCTTCCAGCACCGGCCGATGTGGACGGTGGCGGGGTACCGCTTGGCGTGGCCGCGAGAGCAGTAGGGGCACACGTACCGCGTGACCGTGATCTGTCGGGGCTCGGTGGCCATGTGGTCCTCCAGGTGGTCAGGCGCCGTGGTCGCGCAGGTAGCGGGACAGGCGGGCGGCACGGCGGTCGAGTCGCCGGCGGGCGACCGGGTTGTCCTCGCGGACGCGCTGCCGGTCGATGCGGGTGAGGAGCACGCGGGCGACCGCGATGCGGTCGGCCCGGCACTCCAGGTAGAAGGCCGGAGGCTCCAGGTCGCCAGTCACTGTCCGGCCTGCTTCCTCAGGGCGTCGCCGTGCTCGCGGAACGCCACGGACAGCTCGGTCGGCATGCCGTAGCCGTTGCCGCCGTTGGCCTGCATGTAGTCGCGGGCGACGCCCTTCATCTCGTCCATGGACGTGGTGGCGCGGACCTCGGCCACCCAGTCACGCTCAGCCGCGGCCGGAGGATCGAGCAGGGTTCCGCTCAGGAACGCGTCCATGGCGTCGGTGAAATGGCGGTGGTGCGCACGGTTGTCGGTCATGAGGTGGCCTTCTGCTTGGTCGGGATCATGGTGATGACCTCCACGGGCACGCCTTCGTAGGAGCCCTTGATGGACAGGTGGTCGTAGTCGCCCGCTGTGGAGTGGCGGACATGCCCGGCGCCGAGGACGCGCTGCCACGCGGCCAGACCTTCGAGCTGGGCGCGCTCGTCGTGGTCGGCGAACACGTGCCCGTACAGGCCCGGCTCGTCGGCGGACAGGGTCCACTCGGCGGGCGGGGCATCCTCGGTGACGAGCGCGAGCAGGGTGGTCGCCGCGAGCTTCTGGCGCAGGCGCTGGTTGACGGTCATGGGGTCACCACCAGGAGAAGGTCGACGGGTCCGCGCGGCCCGAGCGCGGCCTGGATGAGGGCCAGGGTGATCACGAACGAGCAGATGCCGGCGAGGACGGCCTGACCCCAGGACGGGGACCAGCGGCGGTATGGGGTCACTGTCCGTCACAGCCTTCGACAGGGTCGCGGTGCGGGCTGCATCGGCCGTCGTGGCCAACTCGGCGCGCGCACGCGTACTCGTCGCCGCTCGGCAGTTCGCTGGTCGCCCCGCAGTGCCGGTACTCGTCGTCATCGCCGGGCTCGCCGTCGACGCGCGTCCCGGCGGGCACCTTCTCCCCGCGGTCGGTGCTCTCCAGGACATCGAGGCGCTCGACTGCGGCGGCCAGCTGGCCGGCCAGCGCGTGCTCCCGGCACGGCTCGGACTCGATGGGCTGCCCGCAAATGCCGCTGGGTGTCGGGGCGGCGCACACGTACCCGCCGGGGGCAGCCTCGTCGGACCACACGACGGGCCCCAGGTCGGCCTCAGTGCTGCGGACGCGGCCGTCGAGTAGCGCGAGTCGGGCCTGGTCCTCGGCGCGGTCACGCTCCAGCCGCCCCACGTCCTTCTCAAGCTGAGCGACCCGATGCGCGGTTCCGTGTTGCTGCACAGTCAGGTGCTCGGCACGCTCGGCGGTCAACGCCTTGCCGAGCTCGCGCAGGGCCACGTCTCTCTCGCTCCTGAGCTTGTCCACCTGCTCGCCGCGCTCCACAGCGATCACCCGCAGGCACTCCACGCACGTGACCTCGGCGAGCAGGCCAGCGACGGTGACGTCGTGGTGTCCTTCCCCGCACGGGGTGATGCCTTCCGGGGTGGCCACGTGGACATCAGCGCCCCGGGCGGTGTCGCCGGACAGTAGGGGCAGGGCGCGAACCGGTTCGGTCGGGTCCTCGTCCCAGTTGCCAGCTCGGAGAGCCGCCACGGCCCGCTTGCGCATGGACCGGGCTGCGTCCTTGGCGGCCCGCTGCTCCCACGCCTGCCGGTCGGCCTCGGAGACGACGGTGTGCGAGACAACTCCACCGGCGAGCAGGGAGGCTTCGGCCAGGCCGACGGCGTCAGGGCCGTAGGGGGCGTTGAGGGCCGCGACTCGGTTGCCCTTGTGCAGGGAGATGAGCCCGGAGGCGACGATCATCTCGTCGCCGTCCTCGTCCTTGTAGCGGTACGGCAGCTTGACGTCAGCCACGGCCGGCCTCCTCGACTTCGGCGGCCTCGCGGGCCAGGTGGTAGGTGGACAGCGGGATCTCGCGCCAGACCGTGCCGTCGATGCGGCCCTGGATCTTCTCGGGCAGTTCCCGGGGCCAGCCCACGAACAGGTGCCCATCGAGGACCTCGACGGAGGGGTGCATGAGTACGTGGCCTGCGAGGCAGTGGTCCGGCATGCCGCCGGGCAAGAACTTGCGGCCGTTGGCGTGCGGAATCCCAGCCAGCTGTTCGTCGATCTTCTTGCCGTGCCTGGTGCGCAGGTTCGGGACGATGGCGTCAGAGTGCCGCCGGTCGACACGCCACCCATAGGGAGTCACGTCAGGGTGGCTGTTCCGGACGCCGACAACGCGGTCGGTTCCCTCGTCCCGGGCGTAGACCTCGGTGTCGAGGTGGAAGCCGTGGCGTTCGAGGAAGGCGGCGAGGGCGGCCTTGCGGTCCTCGATGGCCTGCCCGTAGGCGGTCGAGTAGACGGACGTCGCGGCGTTGGTAGCGCGGTAGACGACCTCAACCACGGCTGGCCTCCTTCTGACGGCGGTGCGCGCCGCGGCGACGGGGCGCGGGCGCAAGTTCGGGGTCGTCGTCCGCCCACGCGGTCTCGCCCGGCAGCAGCAGCGCGCCGATGAGCGCCTCGCGCCGGGCCGCGGTGAGGTTCAGCTCGGTGGGTCGGCCGTCGGCCGTAGCCAGGGAGACGACTGCGGACCCGTCCGGGTAGAAGGTGACCTCTTCCTCCCAGACCAGCTCCCGGCCGGTGACGCCGATCTCGGTCGGCCAGGACACCCCGCCGTGCGCGGAGGTGTAGTGGTTACCGGGCGGGTGGCCGGCCTCGCGGCCGCACACGACCTCGACGCCCTCGTGGGTGTGCGATGATCCGCACTCGCGCAGCCGGTTCATGGCGCACCTCCCATCTGCGCGAGACCGACCTCGGTCTTGCGCGCGGAGAAGATCGACCGGCCCACGTCCACGCGGGCATGCAGCGCCCGCAGGTGCGCCTTCTGAACGGCAACGGTCGACTCGGCGAGCGACCAGGTGCGCCACAGGGCATCGCACGTCTCGGTCGCCTGCTGCTTGCGGTCCTCCACGGACCCGGACGCGTTCCGGAACGCGCGGGAGTAGGCGAGCTTGTAGTCGCCCTCCGCGGCGATGCGGACGGCGTCGAGTTCGCCGAGCTTGGCGACGGCCTTGTCCAACTCCCGGGACAGGACAGCAAGGTTGTCGACGACGATCTGGGTCTCGGTCATCAGATGCCCGCCTCGTCGTCGAGGCTGTCGTCGCGGGCGTGGTCGAGCCCGGCGGTGAGGCCCTGGGCTACGGCGTCGAGCTCGTGCCGGACCTCGGTGATGGTGAGCTGCTCGGTGCGGTTGACCCTGCGGATGTATGCGGCCCAGTGCCGCAGCACCGCGGTGAGCCGGGCGGCCTCGACGGCGTGGAGCATCCCGGCGGTGAGTTCGAGGGTGCGCTCGTCGAGCTGCAGCTCCCCGTCCTCGTCGAGCGTCCCAGCCGCGGTGCGCTGGAGGAAGAGTGCGCGCTGGGCCTCACGGAGGGTCCCCTCCTGCTCAGGGGTGGCGATCTCCACGGAGGAGATGCGGGCCTTGACCCACAGTCCGGCCTCGCTGTCCGGGGCGGGCGCGTTCTTGTCGTCCTGCTTGAGCTCGACGACCGCCATCAGGCGCATGCCGGGCGTGGTGTAGAGCTTGGCGACGTAGGGCTGCAGGGCGGCCTCGGCGGCCGAGCCGAGCTTCGGGTCGATCTTGAGCTTCATGCGGCGGTGTCCTCGGTGGTGGTGTGGGCGGTGGGCTGGAGAACTACGTCGAGGCCGACGGCGGCGGCGTAGTCGTCGAGGTTGTCCAGGTTGGGAGCGGACTTGCCGGACTCCCAGGAGCGGATGGTCTGCTCGCTGTAGCCGCCGCGGGCGGCGAGCTTGGCGACGGACAGGCCCATGGCGGTGCGGGCCGCCTTGAGCTGGGTGATCAGTGGGTGCGGCTCGGACACGGGCCCTTCCTTCGGTGCGGGGACGGCGCGGACGGTGAGTGGCTGGCCGCCGAGGTGGCCGGTGAGGGTGATGTGGGACAGCCCGTCGGGGTAGCGGTAGGTCCGCTCGGGCCGGTCCTCGTCGAACCACAGCACCCACTCGGCGAGCCAGTCCTTGACCCACCGCAGGGGCGGGTGGCCGCGGCCGTGCAGGGCGGCGTCGACGAGGTCGCGCTCGCGTGCGCCGTGCGCGTAGGTGTAGGTGACCGTGGACCCGTCCGCCTCGACTCGGCCGGCGGCCAGGGACGGGCGGGCGGCGAGCACGGCGTCGATGGTGCGGTCCGGCCGCTCCGGCGTGCCGGACGGCCCGAGCAGCTGCTCGAAGTCGTCGAGGATCGCGACGGCCCGGTCGGCCATCTCCTGGTAGCCCATCGGGCGGATGCCGCTGGCGGGGTCGGGGCGGCGCGGGCATCCGGCGTGGTCGCGAGTGCACCAGTGCACGCCGAACGCATCGCAGGTTCCGTGGAGGTGGGCGGCCGCGGCCAGGCCACGCGCGAGCGCGTTGAAGGCGTGCGCGGTGGTCCGGCGTCCGGCCGTGGACTTCGCGGGGAACTGGAGGCTGTCGCCCTTGTGGCCGGCCTCCTGGCCCGCCCCGGCAGCGATGGCCAAGAGTTCGGCGCGCGAGTGTCCGGTGAGCTGCAGGATGTGCAGCGGCACCGCCACCCGCAGTCCCTCCACGAGGGCATCGTCAACGTCGGCTGCCACAGTGCCACCCCCCGTCGGGCATGGCGGGCAGGACACGGACCACGAGCGGCTTGCCACCCATGTGACCGCCGAGGGTGGCGTAGTCCAGGCCTTCCACCTTGGTGATGCGGTGGATCTGTCGGGCGCCGGCGTCCAGGGCCCGCGCGCCACTCGGGCAGCCAGCCTGGATGTCGTCCAGCGTGGGCAGGGTGTCGTCCGGGCGGCGTCGTGCGTGTAGGAGTAGATGACGCACGCCCCCTCACCCGTCGGCCGCACGGACCCACGGTTCAGGTACGGGCGGGCGGCGAGGAACTCGCGGATGGCGGTCATGCGGCGGACCTCGCTCTCGCGGCCCGGATGCGGCGCCGGCGGACGGCCTTCTGTTCGTCGCCGTTCAGGCCTCCGCGCACCCGCACAGCTCGGTCGGCGACCCTCCAGCGCCTCGTCCAGGCACTCGGTCCGCACCGGGCAGCCAGCGCACACGTCCTTGGCCTTCTCCTCGCGGCTCTCGCGCTGGTCACCGCGCTCACCCGGTGCCCCGAAGAACAGCCAGAGAGGCAGTTCCCGGCAGGCGGCGTCGTCGCGCCAGGCCTGGTCTCGCAGGTCCCTCATGCCGCCACCCCCCGAGCCCCTTGGGGCTGAGCAGCCGGGTCATCGAGCTCGTCGTCGTCCCACGCCATCGGCGGCGGCCACCCTGCCTCGGTGGCGAACCGGCGGCCCGGCTGGCGGCAGCGCGCTGGCCAGGCGTCGCCTGCGGGGCGCGGTGTCCCACAGCCGGTCGTAGAGGTCGATAACGCTCTGGTGGGTGGCCAGCGACACCCGGGTGGCGTGCAGCCACCGGCTGATCGTGGGCTGCTGGGTTCCCAGCAGGGCGGCCAGACGGCGCTGTGACCAGCCGATCCTGATGAGCGCAGCGAGACGGCGCTGTGTCCCTGTCGCGTCCACCACGGTTCCGGGTGCGAGCTGGTCCGCGTGCTGCATCAGGTCGATGTCCAGGGCGAGGATCGCCGCGGCGGTGGTCGGCCGCACTCTGCTTGCCGGGGCCCGGCGGCCGCGCGGGTAGAGGATGCCGGACACCGAACTCTTGCTGACCCCGGCCAGTCGGGCGACCTGCTGCCAGCCGATGCCGCTCTCATTCAGGCGCCGGATGTGCTCGCGCGCTGGTGCGGCGTCCGTGAAGGGCTTCCACTGGCCGTAGGCGATCAGCCGCGACCGCCCGGCGGTTCTCGTAGGCGCGCAGGGCCTCGTGGCACACCGGGCAGCCACAGCGGTCGGCCTTGGCGCGCATGAATCCGTGCGGGCGTTCGCTCACCGTGGCACCTCCGCCTCGTTCTCAAGGCGCTGGCGGAGCTCCGCCAGTGTCAGCGAGTGGGCCTCGCCGCGGCGCACCTCCCGGAGGATGGTGACGGGCTTGCCCAGGTGGTCACGGATCCCCTGCTCGGCGGCTTCCGCTTCGGCGAACCCGGCGGGGTCGTTGGCCCACAGGGCCGACCAGTGCTTCTTGCCGCGCGCGCACCGGCCCCAGCAGTTGTTGTGGTCGGCCCACCGGTACAGGCGGGGCGGGGTGATGCCGAGGTCGCGGCACCACGCGAACATGTCGTCCTTGGTCAGGTGCGGCGGCTCGGTCATCGGGAACTGGACCTGCCAGGGCTCCCAGCCCTTCCGGGTGCCGGGCACCCGTCGTTCCTCGGTGTGGTCGTAGCCGACGTAGAGGACCGTCTCGTCCGGGTCGGCGTTGGCCTCCAGCCACCGGCGGCAGGGCGCCTGCTTCAGGAGGTGCGAGCAGGGCGCGAGCCGGGAGTTGCCGAGGAATCGGACGTCGCGGAACACCTCGAAGGGCGTGCGGCCGTCGGACACGATGACCGGCTCCACTCCCAGGTGGCGGGAGGTGTCGGCGACGAAGCGCCACAGGTCGGGTCCTCGCGCGCGAGTCGGCGGTCAGCAGCACCAGGTCGTCCGTGCCGTAGCGTTCGGCGACGCGCATGGCGGCAGCCCACGACCCGATACCGCCGGAGTACTGGACGATGTGCCGGGGTCATCGCGTCCCCTCCGTGTTCTCGACGGGCGGTGTCCGCCCGGTCTTGACGTGGCTATGCGCATCGGAGTCGGTCCTCTCGGCGGGGTGCTGGCCGGCCTCCAGGACGGCGGTCAGCGTGGACTCGGGCATGTCGGCGAGTTCGGCGACGTCGTAGGCGGCGCGTCGGGCTCGGGCTCGTCGGGCTTGTAGCCGACCTTGCGCTCGCAGGTGCGACAGGGCGTCTCGCGGTTCCTGATGTGCCGCTGGTAGGCGGCGAGGGTGCCGTGGCTCGGCGGCGCGGTCTGGCGCCGCTTCGGGAGCGGGCTTCTCGTGGGCGGGCTCGGCCGGGGCCTCGTCGGCGATGTCGAGCATCGCGATCACGTCCAAGGCGGCGGCGACGTCGCGCCGGTGCGCAACCCAGTCGCCGCACTGCTCGGCGGTCCCCGGGCAGTCGTGCCGGTTGGCCAGGCGGCGGACCATCCACCGCGCGGCGTCCTCCTCCTGCGCGGGGATGGTGCGTCGGATCCGGCGCACAGCGCCCGCTCTCGCCCCTGAAAGTCGGAGGTCCGGGCTGGCTTCTCCGGCCGGTCGGCCTGGCGGATCTGGTGTTCGAGTGCCATGGTCATCGCCCCCAGCCGGTACGCATGATGAGGTAGAACAGGTCCCGGTCCAGGGCCGCCATGACGATGTCGTCGAACTCGTCCTGGCCCTCGGGGTCGATGTCGGCGATGCGCTCGGGGTGGCCCGGCATGTCCTCATGCAGGGCGGTGCCGAGCAAGTGCCGCCGCCATCCCGCGGCGTACTCGTGCACGCTGATCTCGGTGTCGAGGATCCGGCGGTGTATGCGCCTCCAGGTGCGGTCGATCATCAGCGGCCTCCCTGGGAGATCGAGCACGGCGAGGGCTGCCCACACCGGCAGCAGGGCGCGCCCGGTGCGGCCATCGTCTGGCCGGTGCTGGGCTCGGTCCACGTAGTCGGCGACCGACACACATCAGGTGCAGGACCGTGGAGTCAGCGCTGCGCTGGTGGGCGACGAGCAAGGTGCCGACCTGGCTGGCCATCGCGAGCAGCACGGCGGTCACGTCGTCAGGGCCACGCCCGTGATCTCGGTGATGGCAGCGGCGATCTCGTGTGCGTGCCCGTCCATGTGGGCGTCGGCGCGGCCCGTGGCGGCCTGGCGCGCACGCTGCTCGCGGACGATGTCGAGCAGCCGCTCGGGCGCCCACTCGGTCAGGACAACCGCGCCCCGCTCGGCGGCGAGGGCACGCAGTCGTCTTCGGCACTCACAGGGTGCCCCCCGTCTGCCGTCGGCGGGCACGGCCCGGCCGGTTCCGCAGTGGCCGCACCGGATCGACAGCTTCGTGTTGACCTCGCGCAGCCCGCGGTTCTCGTTGCGCAGGTGGTACAGCTCGATCTGCTTCTGGTCCTGGCGGGCCGCCGTGGCGAACCAGATGAAGGCCGCCAGGACGGCCGCGCCGCAGAGCAGGCCGCTGCCGAAGGTGAGGGAAGACGGTCATGACTGGCCTCCTGGGGGAAGCGTTCCGGTGGGTTCGTCGGTCGGCGCGGGCTCGGGGGTGCGCTCGATCTGCGGCACCAGCGGACTCGCGACGCCGGCCAACTCGCCGCGGTGCCACGCCTCCAGCACGGCCTCTTCCGCTCGGTCGCCAGGCGTGAAAGTGAACGCGCCGGTGACCGGCGTGTGGTCGACGTCGGCGACCTTGACGACCTCGCCGGTGCTGTGGTCGGTGAGGTGGCCGTCGTCGGAGAGGGCCTCGTCGAGCTTCTTGATGAAGGCCTTGCGCACCGACCGGCGGAGAAGGTCGGGCCGGGTCTCACGGATGACGTCGAGCAGGTCGGCGTCCTCCAGTGCGGCCGGGTCGATCTCCTCGACCAGCTCGGCCGGGGCGGTGCGTTCGACCAGGTCGACGAGCGCTTCGGTGTGCCACGTGACCTTGCGGCGCGGGCCGCTGATGGTCCAGGGATCCGGCGGACTCGCCTGCGGGCATGAGCACGTCGAGGCTCTGACGCCCCAGGTGTTGCGCATGTCCTTGAAGTGGGCTTCTGCGTCAGTGCGGGCACGTCGTACTCGGCGGTGACCCGGTCCTTGAGGACGCGGAGCGCGGCGACACGGGCGGGGTGGGACAGGTCAGGCATTGCGGCCTCCTCCTCGGTACGGCTGGGTCTGGGGTGCCTCTGCGGCGGCGTCTTTTGGGCGGCAGCAGCCTGCTGCGGAGTCGGACCGGCGGTGAGCTCAACGAGCCGGGCTTTGAGTGCACCCTTGAGCTGGTCCGCCCACTCAGGCGCGAGTCCGGCCCGCTCCTCCTCGTTCACGCGGGCGGCTGATGGCGTTGAGCGTCGCGTGGTCGGGGGCGTCGACGATGTCGTGGATGAGGGTGTCCATAAGCAGGGCGTCGTCCTCGTTGCTGGGCACGTCGACGGGCCCGGTCTGCTGGGTGATCTCCAAGTCCTTGGGCGGGTGCGCCATCGACCAGATGACGGACGCCTGCGCCTTGAGGTCGTCGGGGCCCTTGCGGTACAGGCTCAAGCCCAACTGGTCGCCCAGGTTGACGGCGGCGCGCTTGAGGGCGCCGGTCAGCGAGGCCTTGAGTGCAAGGTCGTGGGCTGCCCCATGGGTGACCTGCTTGGATGCCTCCTCGACGGCGCCGTCGTCCCAGAAGCCCAGGACGCGGCCGTCGACGGTGCGGACGATGAGGCGCCCTGGGCCCGGTAGGTCGCCCAGAACCGCGTTCCGCCCTTGGACTCCTCGCTGGGTGGGATCGTCCGGGCCATGTCGCGGATGCAGGTGGACTCCAGCGTCACGACGGACCATCCACCGAACCCGAAGATGCGGATCAGCGATCGGCGTACGTCCCACCCCTGCAGGTGGGCGTTGCCCCGGTGGACTTGGACGCGGGGGGGTCGTCGGGCGGAACAGAACGTCGATCTGGTAACCGGTCAGGTCCTTGGGGCCGGCCTCCACGTGTGGGGTGGCCGGACCGGAGGGCGGGAGCGATGGGGGCCTCCGGTCCGGCCTGGGAACCGGACGCAGGGCGGGTCTTCGGGCTGGATCCCCCCAGGGGGCCCTCTCCTCCCTTACTTCCTGGCGTGGGCTTCCCCGCTCGCGCGCCAGGTGAGCTTGACGTCCGGGACATGGTCAGTACTCCTTCGTGATGAGTTCAGGGCAGCGCGGTGCGCGCCGGTAGCGATGGTTCGGATCCTCAATGGGGGCCTTGGGCCAGACGAGGGCGAAGCCCGCCTGGGTGACGGCGAAACCCGTAGTCGCTGGCCTCAGCCCACACCTGAAAGAAGTGTCGGCGGGGCGGCCCGCGCGGACCGCCGAGTCCGGCGACGGAAGGAAGCCGTGCCCGCAGTCGGGGTCCGGGCAGGTCCGGGCGGACATGTCGACGGGGCGCTTGCGGTAGTGGTCCATGGACCCGGCGAGCATCGGGCAGGCCTTGATCGCGTAGGCGGCGCACTCGGGGTGCATGCCGGGCTCCATCACGTATCCCCGGGCCCGGTCGGAGGCGCGTCCGAGCAGGACGTACCGGTCGGTGTAGAGCGGCTCGCCGTCGATCTGGCACTGGTGCATCTGCAGGCGCGGACCCGGCGCGCCTCGGAGACCTGCCCGAGGTGGTGGCCGCGGTCGGACTCCAGGGACACCCATGGCACGACCAGTCCGCCGACGGTGGGTCGGTGCGCGAGGCGCGCGGGGATCGGCGGGGCGCTCATCGCAGGCCGTCCATCTGCAGGAGTTGCATGGTCGGCGCCGGGGCGTCCTTCACCCATCCGGCGTACTCGCGCACGTCCGACTCCCACGCCAAGGTGCGCGGGGTGGGCGGCGGCCCGTCTGGGCGCTCGGCCTTCCCGAGGGCGACGAGCACATCCCGGTGGGTGCGCTCGATCAGGCCACGGTCGGTGAGGCCTGCGGATCTCACGGATCGGGTCCCAGCCGGTGAGGACCACCGGACCCGCGTAGGGGAGGCCGACGGCGCCGAGCGCGAGAAAGCAGGACACAGGAGCCGACCGTGTTGCGCGGGTAGCCCTGCGCGTGGCCGTCGTCGTTGGTCCACCCGGCGGCGAGCACGGAGGTGGCCAGTCGCACGCGTGCGGGCCCCTCGGGTCCGACCTCGGATCGCAGGTCGAGGTCGCGGTCGTGGGCGGTCAGGGTGCCGTCGGCGGCGATCACGATGTACCTCACGGCGCTCACCGCCCCCCAGCGCGGCGCATCCGCCGCAGGTAGTCGGTGCGGATCCAGGGTTCCACGTGGTTCCCGCCTCGGTAAAGGTCACGTGGACGGCGATGCCCCCAGCCGGGGCGGCGGGCGTCCCCCGCGCGCGGCGGCCGCGGACGGCAGCACCGACCAGGCGGCGTCCTCGTCGGCGCCGGTGGTGCCGCAGGGAACCCGGCTGGCGTTGTCGCGGGTGATGACGCCGCGCATGCCGGTGGCGGTGTGGACGACGTGGGAGCCGAGTGGCCAGCGGGCTCGCGCGATGGCGACCTGTCGGCGATCTCGGCCTCGCGTGAACGCAGGCGTGTGGTGGTCATGGGGTCCCCCCGTGGTTGGCGACGGACACTCCGACCCCGGCGGCGGCCGGGTCTAGGCGCACCCAGGCGTGGCTGTCGTCGGTGGTCGGGTAGCGGATGAGGATGCGTCCGTCGTGCTCGATGGCCTCGACGACGCCGGTGATGTGGGCGTCGACCTGGTCGCCGACGACGGCGTCCGGGGCGTGGGTGTGGTGGATCACGACAGGGCCCTCTTCGATGTGGTCGAGGACGTGATCGGTGTCGTCGAGGACGGTCTGGGCGCGGTCGTCGACGTCCGCTGGGATTGGCGCCGGGGCGGTGTCGGGCTCGGTGCGTCGCAGCCGAGACTGGATGCGGATGCGCTCAGCCATCGGAGCTCGCCCCCTCGGGGCGCCGGTCGACCATCGCCCAGATGCGGATGTCCACGCCGCCGGACTTCGCGGTGGTCTCCACGTGGGTCCACATGTCGTTCCGGTTGCGCTTCCGCGTGACCTCGGAACCGAGCACGGTGGCCCACGCGGTGATCTCGCGGCTGGCTTCCTCGTCGGATTCGCTGGAGACCTGGCCGATCGCCTGTTCGGGGACGTGGTCGTAGATCGTCCAGCTCACGGGCGGCATGTCCGGGTGGGAGGCCGCGAGGCTCGCTGGCGGCCAGGGTGCGCGCCTGCCGCTGCGTGGTGGTCATCTCCTGTGGGGCGGCCGGTACGGGGATCGTGGGGGCCGGGGTGAGGAGCTTCTCCAGCTCGGCTCCGGCCTGCACGATGAGCTGGTGTGCGGCGCGCACGGTCTCGGCGCGCGGGGTGTCGGCTACGTTGTCCATGGCCCTGTCTCCTGGGTTGGGGCCTCGCCCCTGCCGGGTCGCATCCGGCGGGGGCCTTGCTGTGCCGCTACTTGGCGGTGTTGTGGCGGTTGATCAAGTCCTCGACCTGGTCCGCGAAGAACCTGCGGTGACCGGCTGGGGTGCGGATCGAGTCGAGGAGTCCGCGTCGCGCCCAGCGGCTGACGGTCTTGGCGTCGACTCGGAAGAGCTCGGCGACCTCGTGCGGCGCGAGCAGGCGGGCGGGCTTGTCGACGGTGATGTGGGTCTGTGTGGCCATGGCCCTCTCCTGGTGGGGCCGGGCCGCCGGTCACCGGCGGCGGGGATGGTGAGGCGCCGTCGCGGCCGCAGCGGGGTGGCTTCCGGAGCGGTCGGCGGTGTGGTGGCGGCGGTGGGCCGTTTCGTGCGGGGCCCCGTCGCGCGGGCGGGCGGCGACGGCTCGGCCTCGGGCCGCTCAGCGGTGATGCGGATGATCTCGGCGAGGTCCTCGTCGGTGAACCGGTACTCGCCAGAGAGTTTGTGGAACGGGATAGCGCGTGCCTTGGCCTTGTCCTTGAGCCAGGACTCCCGGCACTGGAGGATCTCGGCGGCCTGCGCTGGGGTGTACACCGCGGGAAGGCTCATCGGCTGGCCTCCGGTATGTCCTCGTCGGACTGGTAGTCTCGGCCAGCAGGCCCTCATCGGTGACGCCCAAGGTGTCCTTGAGGCGCTTGTAGAGCGCCGGACTGGGGCGTCGGTCGCCCCACTCCAGCCGGTACATGTGCAGTGGCGTGACACCCATCTCCCGCGCCAGCGCGGGGACGCTGAACCCGGCCAACTTGCGGTGGCGCTCCAGTGATGCTCTGTGGAGCTTGAGGTCTGTCATAGCTCAATATTGAGCCTAGCTTGAGTCTAGGTCAAGCTGTACCGACGAGTAACTTCAAGATAGATTCTATGAGACGACCATAATTGAGGTAAGCTTGACCTAACTAGGCCAGATATAGACTCGATCTAGATCTAGTCGGCTATCCTGTAGCCATGCCTTCACCCGACTTCAGCTACCTCGTCGACGCCATGGACCGCGCCGCGACGAGCTAGACCTACACGTGGAAGAGGTGATCCAACGTGCCCAGATTTCGACTCAGACCTACTACGACCTGCGAAAAGGCAAGGGGCGCCCGAGGCGCAAGACCCAAGAAGGGATCGAGCACGCCCTGGAGTGGGAACCCGGCAGTGTGAAGGACGCCCTCGCCGGCACGCCGCCACGCCCCCTCGCCAGAGAGCCGGACCCACACCGACCCCCACCCCCCGGACGCACGACGTCGCCCCGCGATGCAGCCCGCCCCCCTCGGCCGCCTGGACGGCCAACCCCCATGCCTCCCCAACGAGACCCTGGAGTGGCGCGAGTGGCGCGCCCAGCCGGGGAAGCTCTACTACACCCTCAAGATCGTCTTCGTCCCCCCCACAGGCGCAGACGCTGGCGACTGGGAGCAGACGTCCATGCCGGTCCCGGACGGCGTGCCACGCGAGAAGGTGGTGTCCGAGATGAGGGATCACATCATGCGCATGCGTTTCGGAGGGTGATCGGATGACTGCCGTTTGCGCAGGTCAATTGCCCGGATTTTACTTTTCGCCCTTCCGAACGCCTGTCCAATGTGATCTGTGCCACATACAATGATGCGACCTTCCCGGCCAAATTGGTTCGGACGAAAGGTCGCAATGAGTAGTGCGTCCTCCCCAAAGGACACGGCGGTCCCGCCCACCGTCTACGTCCGCCCAGCGTCACTGTCCCTGTCCGCACGAGTAGCCCTGAGCGAGCGATTCGACGCCATCTGCATCGACCTCCAAGTCGGTTGCCCGGCCGTCGAGGTAGTGGAGGAGGTGATCCACCAGTCCCCCGACGTGGTGGTGAGGCACTGGATCAACAACTTCGGCGTCTGGGTGCCGATCACCCTCGTCCGGAGAGACCCCTGGGCCTATCTGGGGCACCTGCGCCACGTGCGCGTGTGCGATGAGTCCGTCCCCGAGGGACTGCGCGACCCTCGGCCACACGTACAGCCAGCCACCTGCCGCCAGCCTCATCCGCACATCAGCGGGGCCAGGGGGCCGCTCGTGAACGTGCCCGGCTCCAGTACAGACACGACGGTCCCGTCCACCGTCGACCTTCAGCTCGGGGCCTGGCCGACGGAGTTCGTCCCAGAGGAGCTGCGCGACCCGACCCACAGTACTGACCGCCGCCCGCCCGCACTCCGGGCCCTGACCAGATACGCCCCCTCCAACCGGAGGGGGCGCTCTACTACCCCCAACAGGAGAGGCCCATGGCCTTCGTGGAGAAGCGCTCGTCCAAGAAGGACGGCGACTACTACCGCGTCCGCTACCAGACAGCCGACGGCACCTACGCCACCGCGTCCCGCGATGACCAGGGCAACCGATGGACTCGCAAACGCGACGCCGAGAAGTGGGGCACAGAGAAGGAAGCCAAGATCCGAATGGGCTTGGACGCCGAGTCCGCCCCCTCCGTAGTCGAAGCCGCCGGCGCTTCCGCCAGCAAGACGGCATCACCTTCGGCCAGTGGTCGAACACCTGGTACCCGCTCCAAGACGTCGGCATCTCCCACCGAAGCGGCCTGCGCAACCACCTGGAGAACCACCTCCTCCCCCATGAACCGCACGGCCCCGACGGTCCGATGTGGGCGGACATGCTGCTCGCCGACATCACCTCGGAGCAGATCACCGAGTTCAAGCGGGTCAAGCGGGCCGCCGGGTACGCCGAGTCGACCATCCGCGGATACTGCTCCACGCTCTACACCTTGTGCTCCGACGCGATCGAGGCGGGACACCTCACCTCCAACCCCGCCGAGGTCAAGTCCAACCGCGGCCGCCGCTCGGGCACCGGACGGACGAAAGGCACCCGTGGACGGGAGCGGGTGACCACCGACGCGCTCGGCGCGCTGCTGCTGTCCGAACGGATGGCGCTGCTGAGTGGTCGGGACGAGAGTTTCATCGCCGGCATCACGATGTACAACGCAGGCCCTCCGGTCGGCGAGATGGTCGGCCTCGAACGGGAGTACTGCCGTCCGGACGAGGGCCGATCGCGTGGAGTGGCAGCTCTACGAGCACGGCGGCGACTGGTACCGGCAGGCGCCCAAGGACGACTCCTTCCGCGACATCGCCATCCCGAAGTTCGTGTGCGAGCTGCTCCGGCACCAGATGAAAGCCCTCCCAAACAAGCCGACGAAGACGTGCGCCTGCCACCGGCCGCGCACCGTCCACCGGTTCCTGGTGGCGGCGCTCAAGCGGCGCAGCGCCTGGTCGGAGGAGGATGGAGAAGGCGCTCCTCGCTCACCCCGAAGGATCGGTCGCTCACGGAGCTGGGCATCGACTCCGACCTGGCAGAGCGGTTCGACGGCGACTTCCTCCGCGGCGGCCAGGAGCCGGCCCACCGCGGCGGCGTGCACGTCTTCACCGGGCGGGACGGAGCGCCCCATCACCGACGCGGTCCTACAAACCGTGGCTCATCGGCGCGGCGTCCACGGGCCTGTATCCGGGCGCCAAGAACGGCCAGGGCGAGGTCCAGGAGGAGCGTCCGGTGCCGCTGCTCGCCGAACCCTGGCCGGGGATGCCGGTGCGCGGCGGTCTCCGCGCAAGCGCTCAGAGATCACCTGGGATCCGATCGCGCCGGGATCACACCGCACGGGCTGGCCCGGCACTCCCCACAAGCGGGCGATGATCGAGGGCGGCGTGCCCGAGGTCCTCCAGCACCAGCGGCCTCGGACATGAGATGGGCGGCATCGGCGCCGTGTACAGCCAGGTGACCCCGGCCATGACGGCGGCGCTCCTGGACATGCTGACGCGCAACTGGGAGGCGTCCCTGAAGGCCCGCGCGGCGATGCACCCCGCACTCGCCAGTGGCCCTGCTCGACGAGCTGCTGGCGCCCTACCGGAGGCAGGGCGCCAGGGAGATTTCCGGGGTCGTCTCCCAAATCTCTCTCCAAAACGGCCCCCGTACCCTCCGCCGAAGGGTCCAGGGGGCCGTGTCCTCGCAGGTCAGTCCCCCAGGCCGCCGCCGGTCTGGTACTCGATGACCCGGGTCTCGAAAGTTCTTCTCCTTCTGCAGGTCCATCATCTCGCTCATCCACGGGAAGGGGTTCTCGCTCTCCCCCCGAAGATCGGCGCCAGGCCGATCTGCTCCGCGCGCCGGTCGGTGATGAAGTGCATGTACTTCTCGCACAGCTCGGCGTTGAGCCCCAGCACGCCGCGCGGCATGGTCTCGCGGCCGTAGGCCACCTCCAGCTCACAGGCCTCGGTCAGCATGGTGCGGACCTCGGCCTGGAACTCGGTGCTCCCACAGGTGCGGGTTCTCGATCTTGATCTGGTTGATCACGTCGATGCCGAAGTTCAGGTGGATCGACTCGTCGCGCAGGATGTACTGGTACTGCTCGCGATGCCGACCATCTTGTTGCGGCGGCCCAGCGACAGGATCTGCGCGAAGCCCGTGTAGAACCACATGCCCTCGAAGATGACGTAGAACGCCACCAGGTCGCGCAGGAACGCCTGGTCGGCCTCGGGCGTACCGGTGCGGAACTCCGGGTCCTCCAGGTTCTGGGTGTACTTGAGCGCCCAGGCGTCCTTGGCCGTGATCGAGGGGACCTCGCGGTACATGTTTGAAGAGCTCGCCCTCGTCCAGGCCGAGGCTCTCGCAGATGTACTGGAAGGTGTGGGTGTGCACCGCCTCCTCGAAGGCCTGACGCAGCAGGTACTGGCGGCACTCGGGGTTGGTCAGCTGGCGGTAGACGGCCAGGACGATGTTGTTGGCCACCAGCGACTCCGCGGTGGCGAAGAACCCGAGGTTGCGCTTGAGCATCAGGCGCTCGTCCTCGGTCAGACCGTCCTTGGACTTCCACAGGGCGATGTCGGCCTGCATGGCGACCTCGGTGGGCATCCAGTGGTTGTTGCAGCCCGCGAGGTACTTGTCCCACGCCCAGGTGTACTTGAGCGGCAGCAGCTGGTTGACGTCGGCGCGGGCGTTGATCATCGCCTTGTCGTCGACGTTGACGCGCTCGGCGTCGCGCTGGATCTCGCCGAGGCCGCTGGTGGCGGCGGCGCTGTTCTCGGAGACGGTGGTCATCCTCGGGTACTTCCGTTCTCCGGCCGTCGTGGCCGGAACTGTCGTGTCTGGGGAGAGTGGTTCGCCGGGGCGGCGGCTCGCGAGCCGCCGCCCCGGGGGGCTGCCTTCTACTACTGGCAGGCCTCGCACTCGGGGTCGTCGATGGAGCAGGCCTGGCCGTCCACGATGTCGAACTCGTCCTCACCGGCGTCGGCGGGTGCGGCGTTCGGGGCGGGGGCCGGAGCCGGGCTCGGGGCGGGCGACGGCGACGGGCTCGGGACGGCGCGGGCGACGGAGCCGGGGCCGGGGCCGGGCCGGAGGAGACGGCGTTGAGGCGGCCGTCTGTGCCCTTGAGCGTGCTCTTCTCCACGTGCGTGGCGCTCTGCGAGCGCAGGTAGTACGTGGTCTTGAGCCCGGACTTCCAGGCGCGCCGATACAGGGCGTCCAGCTTGCGGCCGCTCGGCGCCGCCATGTACAGGTTCAGCGACTGGGCCTGGTCGATCCACTTCTGGCGGCGCGAGCCCGCGTCCACCAGCCACTCGGGGTCGACCTCGAACGCGGTCGCGTAGAGCGCCTTGAGGTCGGCGGGGACGCGGTCGATGGCGCCCAGGCTGCCGTCGTGCATCTTCAGGTCGGAGACCATCTGGTCGTCCCAGAGTCCGCGCTCCTTGAGGTCGCGGACCAGGTAGGGGTTGACGACCGTGAAGTCGCCGGACATGTTCGACTCACGAACAGGTTCCGGTAGACGGGCTCGATCGACTGGCCGACGCCGGTGATGTTGGCGATGGTCGCGGTGGGCGCGATGGCCATCACGTTGGAGTTGCGCATGCCGGTCGAGCGGACGCGCTCGCGCAGCGAGTCCCAGTCCAGGGTCTCGCCGCGGTCCATGTCCAGCACGCCGCCGCGGGCCTCGGCCAGCAGCCGCAGGGAGTCGATCGGCAGGATGCCCTGGCTCCACAGCGAGCCGTCGAAGGACTCGTAGGAGCCGCGCTCGGCGGCCAGCTCCGCGGAGGCCTCGATCGCGTAGTAGCTGATCAGCTCCATGCTCTCGTCGGCGAACGTGACGGCGCCGTCCGAGGCGTAGGGGGTGCGCAGCTTGAACAGCGCGTCCTGGAAGCCCATCAGGCCCAGGCCCACGGGGCGGTGGCGCATGTTCGCTCGGCGCGCCTCGGGGATCGTGTAGAAGTTCACGTCGATGACGTTGTCGAGCATGCGCACGGCGGTGCGCACGGTCCGGCGCAGCCGCTCGGCGTCCAGGCCCTGCGGTCCCACGTGCTGGGCGAGGTTGACCGATCCCAGGTTGCAGACGGCGACCTCGTCGGCGCTGGTGTTCAGCGTGATCTCGGTGCACAGAGGTTGGAGGAGTGGACCACGCCCGTGTGCTGCTGGGGCGAGCGCAGGTTGAGGGGTCCTTGAAGGTGATCCACGGGTGGCCGGTCTCGAACAGCATGGTGAGCATGCGCGCCACAGCTCGACGGCCGGCAGGGTCTTGGACACCTTGATCCGGCCGCCGCGGCCTCGGCCTCGTAGCGGGTGTAGGCCTCGGCGAAGTCCGTGCCGTACTTGTCGTGCAGGTCGGGCACCTCGTTCGGCGAGAACAGGGTCCAGTCGCCGCCCTCCTCGACCCGCTGCATGAACAGGTCGGGGACCCAGTTCGCGGTGTTCATGTCGTGGGTGCGGCGGCGCTCGTCACCGGTGTTCTTGCGGAGGTCGAGGAACTCCTCGATGTCGATGTGCCAGGTCTCCAGGTAGGCGCAGACGCGCCCTTCCGCTTTCCCCCTGATTGACCGCGACGGCGGTGTGTCGTTGGCGATCTTCAGGAACGGGACGACGCCTGGCTCTTGCCGTTGGTCCCCCGGATGTGCGATCCGAGGCCGCGGACCGGGGTCCAGTCGTTGCCGAGGCCGCCCGAGTACTTGGACAGCATCGCGTTGTTGCTGATGCCGTGGAAGATGTCCTGCAGGTCGTCGCCGACGGTGGTGAGGAGAGCACGACGACAGCTGGGCGCGGACCGTGCCCGCGTTGAACAGGGTGGGCGTGGAGGCCATGAAGTCGAACGAGGAGAGCAGCTCGTAGAACTCGATCGCGCGCGCCTCGCGGTCGTCCTCGTTGAGCGCCAGGCCCATCGCCACGCGCATGAACGAACGCTGCGGCAGCTCGTAGCGGACCTCGTCGCTGTGCAAGTAGCGGTCGTAGAGGGTCTGGATGCCCAGGAAGTGAACTGCTCGTCGCGCTCGGGGCGCAGCGCCTTGCCCAGGCGGTCCAGGTCGAACCGGGCCAGCGCGGGGTCGAGCTGCCCGAGGTCGATGCCGCGGCCGACGTAGGCGGCCAGGTAGGCCGGGTAGCGGTCGGCCATCTCGGACTGGCCCGCGGCGTCGGGGGATCCGCTGATGAACGTGAGGGCCTCGCGGCGGAGCTTGTCCAGCAGCAGGCGCGCGGCCACGTGGGAGTAGTCGGGGTCGACCTCCACGAAGCTGCGGGCCGCCATGACCAGCGCGAGTTCGACCTCGGCGTCGGAGATGCCGGGGAAGAAGCCGCGTCGGGCCTCCGTGAGGACCTTGTCCGCCGAAACACCGACAGCCGCGCGCAGGCCTCGGTTACGACGTGCTCGATCCGGTCGATGGCGGCGGGGGGCGCGCCGTCGGTGGCCGTCTCGGGCCGGACGGATGCGGGCACGGCCTCGACGTCAAGGGTCATACAGCGGCTCCACCTCGGTAGAAGAGTCCCGGCGGGGAGGGGACACGAGTCAGCAAGGCGCACGGCACACCGGGGGGACCGACGCACTGGATGCGAGCGGTCGACGGACCGGTGGGTCGGCGCGGCTCACCCTCGAAGCCCCGTCGTCGGCGCACGTCTGGCGTGCGCGCCGGTGGCAGGTTCGGGCTCGTGGGCGGCCTACCGACTGTCGCTTCCCGGGCACTCTCAGGGGTTCCCAGTGCGTGTGACGGCCTTCGTTCCCACTTACCGCTGCGGGGCAGCCCCGGATTCACACCGGGTTCCCTCTCGCCTCACCCCGCGGGGTGAACCACCAGCGGGCCCGATACTACATCTAGGGGATGGCGCCTCGGAACACCGCAAGATGATGGCGTGTCGCCGATTTCTCGGGTTCCACCCGGACGAGGATGAGCACACCGGGGGCGTGGTATGGCACGCCTCGGACCCCCGCCACAGCGGGGGGTTCGGGCAAGGGCTCGGACGCCGCGGGAAGGCGGCCGGACTCAGACTAGGCCCCCGTGGGGGCGATGGCGATCAGGGCGCGTGGTGAAGTTCCCGACGGTCGTGGTGCGGCCGCCGGGGCGGTGGGGTGGTGTGGCCGGGCGGCGCGGTGCGGCGCCGCGGGGGACGCCACGCGCTCAGAGCGCATCGCCCACTCGTCCAGATCGTCCTCGTCCAACCGAGATCGGTGCGGATACGGAACCGGATGCGCAGCAGCTCCATCAGCAGATCGTGCACGTAGGGGGGTCACCTCGCCATCGACGTGCCGGCGGGCGCCGGCTGTGGCCCACCTCTCGGCGCCTTCCAGGTCGTCGTGGGCGTAGAGCGCCTCCGCGATGTGGATGTGGGTGGACAGGCCGTGCGGCCCCTCGGTCTCCAGGCGTTTGAGCTGCGCCTGTGCCCGCTCCACTTCGTCCAGGTGCAGGAGCGCGCCTGCGCGCAGGGCGCGCGCGTCGATCACCGTGGAGCCGCCGTCGTCGATCGCCCGCTGGTAGGCCGCGCAGGCACGCTCGAACTCCTGCGCGATCTCCCACTGCTCCCCCGCCCGGACGAACAGCTCCGCGCGGCCGATCTCACTACCGGCGTCGCGACCGGTTTGGCCAGCTCCAGTAGCTGGGCGGCGACTCCTCCGTGTTCGCCGGACCTGACGGCATGGAACTCCAGACGATCGAGCTCCGCCGTCGTCACGTGCGTCAACCCATCGCCGCCATCCCCTACTCGCACTCCCAGCGCCGCTCAGGGCCTGGCGCGCTCCAGTGCCTGCCAGAACCCCTGGCGCAGTCCGTCCCGGACCTCGTCGCGCAACAGGTGGTCGATCGGTAGCGAGGACCCCTGGAGCAGACGCGCCTCCAGATCGGAGGGCATCGGGGCCTACGCGCGAGACGGCCTCCACCCACAGGGCGGGCGCCTCGCGGGCGATCGACTCCGCGAAGTCGTTCCCTTCTTTGTGCGCGACATGCACCGCTTCGTCAACGGTATTCGCGCCGGGACCGCTCTGCTGGGGATATCCAGGACTTGAACGCGGTTCCTGATAACCGTCGGTACCGTACCGGACGGTGTCGTGGTCGGGACCAGTAGGCGGCCGCACCCCGTATCCGGGTGCCGGCCCGCCGCGTCGTGCGGCGTCAGTTTCCGTACTGGTCCCATAGGTAGGGTTTGTCTCGTGCCCACCCCGAAACCGGAGTCGTCCCCCGGGTCCGAACCGCTGTTCCGGCGGTGGCGCGCTTCTCTGCGGTGGCGCGTGTCCCGTCTGGGGGTCGGCGGCGAACGAGGGCTGTGGTCCCGTCCCCGACGCGAAGGACTGTTGTGGCCCGGTCCCACCGGCGAAGGACTGTTGCGGTCCGGTACCGCCGCGAAGGAGCGCTGCGGGCCCGTCCCCGGCGAGTACGGTCGCTGGGCCCCGGTCATCGGCTGCCCGTTGCCCATCGGCTGGCCGTTCCCCGTGGGGGCCTGTCTGCCCGGCAGGGTGTAGCCCTCCGGCCGGCCCAGACCGCCGTGGGAGCCCGTCTCGGGTAGTTCCCCTGGCCGTTGGGGTCGAGGGCGCCCCGCCCGCGGACGTGCCCGGATAGCGGCCGCCGCCCATGGCGGGCTGTCCCCCGGACGGAAACCCGTTGGCGTCGATCGGACCGGACGGCTGGGAGTCGGCAACCGCGCCGGCCAGGTGGTCCCCGCCGCCGCGCTGCTGTGCGAGCGACCTGCGCATGGCGCGCAGCTGGTCCATGGCGCTGCCCTGGGGCGCGGGCTGCCCGCCGGTTTCGGCGAACATCGCCTCCAGGCCCCCGCTGGACGTGTGTGGCCGGCTCGACCCGGCTCGCACCGGCTGGGCGACCACGGGCTGGCGGGGGGTCTCGGGCGCCGAGCGGGCGCGGCCGTTGGCGAACGGCGTGGTGTCTTGGAGGCGCTCTCCTGGGAGGCCTCACTGCCGGTGAGCAGGTTCACGTGCGGCCGGAGGTGGCCGGCGCCGATCTCGATGAGGTCGCGCATTCGCGGCGCAGCTGGCGGGAGATCGTCCAGTTCCTCGACGGAGATGTGCACGACGGTGACGCGCACGCCGGGTCCATGCACGTCCGCGACGACCGACGCCATGTCCTCGTCCCCGCTGACCAGGACGGCGTCGCACAGGACGCCGGTGCGGGCCAGGGTCGTGAGGTCCCGTTGGACGTAGCTCTCCACGCCCCGCGCCGTCCGGCCTGATCCGCGCCGCGCGGAACTTGATGCCCGGGATGTCGGCGATGCCGTCCTGTTCCTGCGTGCGGCGATCGTCGGCGACGGCCTCGTACCAGTAGCACCGCAGCAGCGGCAGGCCGGTGCGGTCGCGCGCGACCTCGTTGAGGAACTGGACGAGTCCGGAGTAGTCCCAGGAGACGGAGTCCCGGTTGCGGGTTCCGTGTACGGCCATCGGCCGTCAGCGAGAAGGTACCCCGCGTCGACGAACAACGCGCGCGGTCCACGTGACACCGCCCCCTTCCCTATCAACTCTGGCCATATCCATGGCCGGGGCACAGCCTAGCCAAAACTGTCTCGTTTTTGTGTGCCACCTTCAATACTGAGAGTTACTTACTAGGCACGCATAGTCGGATTTCGGCATCCGTCCCGGTGAGCCGGGTCCACGGAGCGTCACCGCGGCGGCACCGGCGGACCCGCTGTCAGGTCCGCATGGGCGCCGTCACCGCCACGACACCGATCAGCACGGCGTCCCCCTCCGAGGCGACGCGCAACTCCGACTCGCGCCCGAGCACCCGGCGCGGTCCGGAGCACGTCGGTTCCGAAGGCCATGGGGTCGCCGACCGCGCCGCGCGCCGACCCGACGAAGGCGTTGTCGCCGGTCGCGTACCCGTCCTGGGGGACCAGCACCCGGCCGTCCACGGTCACCCGGTCCCCGTGGAGCTCGTCGTCGCCCTCCCAGGCGACCACGTCGACCACGGCCGGAACCGAACGCCGGCAGCAGGCCCGACACCGGGAAACCGAGCCCGTCCGGGTCCTCCGGGTCGGCCCTGTCGGCCCAGGCGGCGTGGTCGCGCTCGGAGATGCGGCGGGCCATCAGCTCGATGGCCTCGGCGCGGGCCTGCTCCCTCGTGGTCACGTCGGACTCGCCTCCCCGGCGGTGTCGGTGGCGGTCAGCTCGATGGCGACCCAGTCGACGTCGTCGTCTCCGAGGAGCAGGCCAACCTCGGTCGGCTCGTACACGGCGCCGGTGCCGTCGGGGTCGGTGTCGGTGAGCACGACGGGCAGGTGCCCGTGGCCTTCGGCGAGGAGCACACCGAGTTCCTCGTGGAGGTCGGCGGCGGTCATGGCGGTTCCCTTCGTCGGGGCCGGCGCCTGGGCGGCGGGCTGGGTCCACCCGAGGGTGAGCAGGCGGCCGATGATCCGGCGGGCGGTGGACTCGGCCGTGGGCGTGGCCCCGTAGATGGGGCACGCGGCCGGGTCCTCCAGGCGGCTCACGGTGACCTCGTCGGCGACCTCGATCTCGATGGCCGCGCGGCGCACCGCGTGCTCGACGGGGTCCTCGCCCTGGGCGTAGGCGTGGCGGGCGATACCGTCCTCGATGTGCTCGGTCACGTCGTCCTCCGGTCGGGGCCGTCGAAGTGGTAGCGGACGGTCATGCCGAGCAGCCGGGAGGCGATGCGGTCGTCGCACACCTGGGCCAGGCCGCCCGGCGGGATGTTGCTGGTGAAGACGGTGGGCAGCATGTGGGTGTCGCGGTGGTTGACGATCCGGTAGGTGATCTCCTCGGTCCACACCGAGTCGCTCGCGGTGCCCAGGTCGTCCAGGAGCAGCAGCGGGATCGTCATGATGCGGCGCATCCGGCGCTCGCGCTCCAGGCCGTCGCCGGCCCCGGGGCGCAGGGCGGCGTACAGGTCAGGGAACGTCGACCCGATGAACCCGAACCGGGTCGGGCCGGACAGGGCGATCCGGCGGATCGCGGCGTAGGCGGCGTGGGTCTTGCCGGTGCCGGTGTTGCCCCACAGCAGCAGCGACGGCGCGGTCTTGGGTGAGGCAGCGACCTGGTCGGCCCACGCGAGCACGCCGGGGTGGTCGGTGGTGGCGCCCGTGTACCGGGGCGGGCAGGCGGCGTCGAACCGGCCGAGCGCGCTGAGGACGCGCTGCCGGTGGTGGTACTCGGGGTGGCCAGGCTCGTCCGGCGACGGGAAGTCAGCGACCGCGCCGGGCGTGGTGTCCTCGCCGCGCTCGGCGATGATCCGAGACAGGCGGGCGAACAGGTCGCCGCTGGCGGTCAGGGTGGTGGGTTCAGACATGGGTTCCTCCTCCGTGCATCGACCACGAGCCCGCCTGCGGGAACGGGTCGGGGTCGCCCTGGAAGGCCTGGTTGCGGTAGGGCTGGCGGCCGTTGCGGGCGGCCGACTGTGCGGGTTCGTCCTCGTCGTCCCAGCGGCCCTGGTGAAGCCAGGTCGCCGGGTGCGGGATGAACTTGGGGTCGGCGCGCGCCTGGGCTGCGGCGAACCGGTGGGCGGCGTCGATGATCACCTGCGGGTCGACGGTCTTCACGGCCGTCCGGAACTTCTGCTCCGCGGCCTTGCGTCCGACCTTGCGCGGGTAGGCGTCGTAGAACTCGGCGAAGCGGGCGTTGCGTTCCCGGGTGATGACGGCCTTGGTCGTGGGGTCGCTCTCGTGAGCGGAGCGGACGCCGGGGTCTTCCTGCGCGGCCGAGTCGACAGCGTGCGAGCCTCCCCCCGCACCCCCCTGCTCCCTGCCACCTGCCACCTGCCACCTGCTACCTGCAAAAGCGGCAGTCGTCCCGGACTCGTCCGCGCCGCGCGCAGACTCATCCGCGCCGATCTGCGCAGACCCGTTGACCTGCGTGTTCGCCTGGTCCAGGTCGGATTCGTCCGTGGGCGTCCCGCTGGTGGGCTCCGCGGCGGCCGCCTGGCCGCTCTGGGGCTGCTGCATGCCGGGCGCGGACCCCTCCCGAGCGCCCTCCGAGGCGTCGCGGGTGTTCGATTCGCGGCGCGCAGCCTCATCCGAGCCGCGCGCGGACTCGTGTGCGCGAGGCGCGGGCGGCTCCGAGTCGGGCTCGGGAGGATCGGCGTCCTCCGGAGCGGGCAGGCGCGACGGGACCTTCGCGGCCTCCAGACGCTGGTGCTTGGAGAGCTTGGGCAGGAACAGGTACGGGTCACCGTCCGCGACGTAGCGCACGATGCGCCCCGCGGCCGCCAGCTCCTCCAGCAGCTCCTCGACGGCTTCGTCGTCGAGGTCGTCCTCGTAGGGGAACACCCGGCCCTTGATGAGTCTGGCGTCGCCCTGCACCCGGGCGTGCTCGTCCGAGTGGTTCCACAGGCCGATGTACAGCAGACGGCCGTCCCGGGACACCGACCGCGCCAGCTTGCGGTCGTCCCAGAACTCCGGCTTCACCGAGCGAATGCGAGCCATCAGCGACCCCTGTGCCGGACGCGCTGCCAGAGGGTCGCCGGACGCCACCGCAGCCCGATCGTGCACACGCCCCGGTCGTGGTAGCCGTAGCGGTCGCACCAGTCGCAGGCGTCGCCGAGGCGCCACAGGGCGCGGCAGGTGTCGCACCTCCACAGGTCGCCCTGGTCGCCGTCGGCGAGGGTCTCGGTGTGGCTGTCCGGGAGCGTGCTGGCCGAGCCGTCGGCCGGCACGGGCAGCTTCCAGGTGACCTCACGCGTCGGCAGGTCGCACTCGTGCTTCTGGGATGGATCGCGGCGGCGTACCCACATCGCGGGCCTCCTCTCTACGGTTGGTCCGCGCCCGCCGGGGAGTCGGGCTCACCCAGCAGACGCGGGGGTCAGTGGGTTCAGGGCAGACGGGGCTCAACGTGGCCGTACCGGTAGTGCGGGATTGGGTCGGGCACTCGGAGCGGAACGCGCTGGTTGCGATCGAGCTCGTTGCCATCGGCGTCGTAGAACACTTCGGCGTCACACGCCTTGTCGTAGGCGGCTTCGTGAGCGTCGAACTGTTCCTCGGTGGGGTCCTCAGGCATGTCCGGGAAGTCGTCCATGCTCGAGGTGACGCCGAGCTTCTTGCGCTGGTCGTCGTCCAGATCTTCCACAATCACGAATTTGCAGGGGTGCACCTCGAAGCTCGGCGGGTGCTCGAGGTGGGAGTAGGCGGCGTGGAGCTGCTCGAGGCGGTTAACGAAGGCGAGCTGCCACCAGCGCGGCATGTGCTCGAGCAGCACCCGGTGGAGCACCAGGAAGTTGCTGTAGCTGAGCGAGAACCAGGTGCCGATGTCGTGGCCGACGTCGTGCACGGGGTCCTCGAGCCGCTCCGCCATCAGGTCGAGGTACTCGCTGACGGCCTCGGGGGCGTGGTGGGCGTCGTCAGGTTCGCCGCACTGGGTGGCGCCGTTGGTGACCTGGGCGCAGCAGTTGTCGTCCTCGTGCCCCTCGATGGGCAGGAACTCGTGGCCGAGCGGTGAGCGCAGTCGGTCGATGTCGATGAGCATGGGTTCTCCTTGTGTCAGGTCTGCGAGCGAGGGATGCGGCGCTGTGCCCGCACCACGGCGGAGGCCGCCGCCAGCCCGTCCGGGCCGGGGGCCTGGACGTTGACCACGTGCGTGGCCTCGCCCCACGTGCGCGACCGCGGGCTGGCGGCCATGTGGGCGGCGGCCAGCGCGAGGGTCGCGTGGATCTGGCCTTCCGCGGCCAGGGCGGCGCCGGTGACCGGGTCGCCGCCGTCGCCGTAGGTGTAGTGGTGGGCTCGGTCGGCGAGGCGCTCGGCCTCAGCGACGTGCTGCTCGTAGTCGCGGACGTGGGCGTCCCGCGGGTCCGGGCGCTTCTCGATCCTCTTGGCCTTGGCCATGTCGTCCTCCAGATGGTCAGGTTCGTCAGGTCAGTCGGGGCCGGCCGTGTCAGAACGGGAGCGTGTCCGCGGTCTCCCAGTCCGGGCAGTGGGTCTTCAGCCCGCCGGTGATGTCGATCCCCTGTCCGCAGGACTCGTCGGTGACGTTGCAGTCGCAGTCCTGTCCGGGGATGCAGCCGCCCCTCTTGCCTCCGGCGGGGGTGTGGAAAATGCAGGTCTTGCAGCCGTGGTTGTCGGGGTTCTTCCAGCACCGGCCGATGTGGACGGTGGCGGGGTACCGCTTGGCGTGGCCGCGAGAGCAGTAGGGGCACACGTACCGCGTGACCGTGATCTGTCGGGGCTCGGTGGCCATGTGGTCCTCCAGGTGGTCAGGCGCCGTGGTCGCGCAGGTAGCGGGACAGGCGGGCGGCACGGCGGTCGAGTCGCCGGCGGGCGACCGGGTTGTCCTCGCGGACGCGCTGCCGGTCGATGCGGGTGAGGAGCACGCGGGCGACCGCGATGCGGTCGGCCCGGCACTCCAGGTAGAAGGCCGGAGGCTCCAGGTCGCCAGTCACTGTCCGGCCTGCTTCCTCAGGGCGTCGCCGTGCTCGCGGAACGCCACGGACAGCTCGGTCGGCATGCCGTAGCCGTTGCCGCCGTTGGCCTGCATGTAGTCGCGGGCGACGCCCTTCATCTCGTCCATGGACGTGGTGGCGCGGACCTCGGCCACCCAGTCACGCTCAGCCGCGGCCGGAGGATCGAGCAGGGTTCCGCTCAGGAACGCGTCCATGGCGTCGGTGAAATGGCGGTGGTGCGCACGGTTGTCGGTCATGAGGTGGCCTTCTGCTTGGTCGGGATCATGGTGATGACCTCCACGGGCACGCCTTCGTAGGAGCCCTTGATGGACAGGTGGTCGTAGTCGCCCGCTGTGGAGTGGCGGACATGCCCGGCGCCGAGGACGCGCTGCCACGCGGCCAGACCTTCGAGCTGGGCGCGCTCGTCGTGGTCGGCGAACACGTGCCCGTACAGGCCCGGCTCGTCGGCGGACAGGGTCCACTCGGCGGGCGGGGCATCCTCGGTGACGAGCGCGAGCAGGGTGGTCGCCGCGAGCTTCTGGCGCAGGCGCTGGTTGACGGTCATGGGGTCACCACCAGGAGAAGGTCGACGGGTCCGCGCGGCCCGAGCGCGGCCTGGATGAGGGCCAGGGTGATCACGAACGAGCAGATGCCGGCGAGGACGGCCTGACCCCAGGACGGGGACCAGCGGCGGTATGGGGTCACTGTCCGTCACAGCCTTCGACAGGGTCGCGGTGCGGGCTGCATCGGCCGTCGTGGCCAACTCGGCGCGCGCACGCGTACTCGTCGCCGCTCGGCAGTTCGCTGGTCGCCCCGCAGTGCCGGTACTCGTCGTCATCGCCGGGCTCGCCGTCGACGCGCGTCCCGGCGGGCACCTTCTCCCCGCGGTCGGTGCTCTCCAGGACATCGAGGCGCTCGACTGCGGCGGCCAGCTGGCCGGCCAGCGCGTGCTCCCGGCACGGCTCGGACTCGATGGGCTGCCCGCAAATGCCGCTGGGTGTCGGGGCGGCGCACACGTACCCGCCGGGGGCAGCCTCGTCGGACCACACGACGGGCCCCAGGTCGGCCTCAGTGCTGCGGACGCGGCCGTCGAGTAGCGCGAGTCGGGCCTGGTCCTCGGCGCGGTCACGCTCCAGCCGCCCCACGTCCTTCTCAAGCTGAGCGACCCGATGCGCGGTTCCGTGTTGCTGCACAGTCAGGTGCTCGGCACGCTCGGCGGTCAACGCCTTGCCGAGCTCGCGCAGGGCCACGTCTCTCTCGCTCCTGAGCTTGTCCACCTGCTCGCCGCGCTCCACAGCGATCACCCGCAGGCACTCCACGCACGTGACCTCGGCGAGCAGGCCAGCGACGGTGACGTCGTGGTGTCCTTCCCCGCACGGGGTGATGCCTTCCGGGGTGGCCACGTGGACATCAGCGCCCCGGGCGGTGTCGCCGGACAGTAGGGGCAGGGCGCGAACCGGTTCGGTCGGGTCCTCGTCCCAGTTGCCAGCTCGGAGAGCCGCCACGGCCCGCTTGCGCATGGACCGGGCTGCGTCCTTGGCGGCCCGCTGCTCCCACGCCTGCCGGTCGGCCTCGGAGACGACGGTGTGCGAGACAACTCCACCGGCGAGCAGGGAGGCTTCGGCCAGGCCGACGGCGTCAGGGCCGTAGGGGGCGTTGAGGGCCGCGACTCGGTTGCCCTTGTGCAGGGAGATGAGCCCGGAGGCGACGATCATCTCGTCGCCGTCCTCGTCCTTGTAGCGGTACGGCAGCTTGACGTCAGCCACGGCCGGCCTCCTCGACTTCGGCGGCCTCGCGGGCCAGGTGGTAGGTGGACAGCGGGATCTCGCGCCAGACCGTGCCGTCGATGCGGCCCTGGATCTTCTCGGGCAGTTCCCGGGGCCAGCCCACGAACAGGTGCCCATCGAGGACCTCGACGGAGGGGTGCATGAGTACGTGGCCTGCGAGGCAGTGGTCCGGCATGCCGCCGGGCAAGAACTTGCGGCCGTTGGCGTGCGGAATCCCAGCCAGCTGTTCGTCGATCTTCTTGCCGTGCCTGGTGCGCAGGTTCGGGACGATGGCGTCAGAGTGCCGCCGGTCGACACGCCACCCATAGGGAGTCACGTCAGGGTGGCTGTTCCGGACGCCGACAACGCGGTCGGTTCCCTCGTCCCGGGCGTAGACCTCGGTGTCGAGGTGGAAGCCGTGGCGTTCGAGGAAGGCGGCGAGGGCGGCCTTGCGGTCCTCGATGGCCTGCCCGTAGGCGGTCGAGTAGACGGACGTCGCGGCGTTGGTAGCGCGGTAGACGACCTCAACCACGGCTGGCCTCCTTCTGACGGCGGTGCGCGCCGCGGCGACGGGGCGCGGGCGCAAGTTCGGGGTCGTCGTCCGCCCACGCGGTCTCGCCCGGCAGCAGCAGCGCGCCGATGAGCGCCTCGCGCCGGGCCGCGGTGAGGTTCAGCTCGGTGGGTCGGCCGTCGGCCGTAGCCAGGGAGACGACTGCGGACCCGTCCGGGTAGAAGGTGACCTCTTCCTCCCAGACCAGCTCCCGGCCGGTGACGCCGATCTCGGTCGGCCAGGACACCCCGCCGTGCGCGGAGGTGTAGTGGTTACCGGGCGGGTGGCCGGCCTCGCGGCCGCACACGACCTCGACGCCCTCGTGGGTGTGCGATGATCCGCACTCGCGCAGCCGGTTCATGGCGCACCTCCCATCTGCGCGAGACCGACCTCGGTCTTGCGCGCGGAGAAGATCGACCGGCCCACGTCCACGCGGGCATGCAGCGCCCGCAGGTGCGCCTTCTGAACGGCAACGGTCGACTCGGCGAGCGACCAGGTGCGCCACAGGGCATCGCACGTCTCGGTCGCCTGCTGCTTGCGGTCCTCCACGGACCCGGACGCGTTCCGGAACGCGCGGGAGTAGGCGAGCTTGTAGTCGCCCTCCGCGGCGATGCGGACGGCGTCGAGTTCGCCGAGCTTGGCGACGGCCTTGTCCAACTCCCGGGACAGGACAGCAAGGTTGTCGACGACGATCTGGGTCTCGGTCATCAGATGCCCGCCTCGTCGTCGAGGCTGTCGTCGCGGGCGTGGTCGAGCCCGGCGGTGAGGCCCTGGGCTACGGCGTCGAGCTCGTGCCGGACCTCGGTGATGGTGAGCTGCTCGGTGCGGTTGACCCTGCGGATGTATGCGGCCCAGTGCCGCAGCACCGCGGTGAGCCGGGCGGCCTCGACGGCGTGGAGCATCCCGGCGGTGAGTTCGAGGGTGCGCTCGTCGAGCTGCAGCTCCCCGTCCTCGTCGAGCGTCCCAGCCGCGGTGCGCTGGAGGAAGAGTGCGCGCTGGGCCTCACGGAGGGTCCCCTCCTGCTCAGGGGTGGCGATCTCCACGGAGGAGATGCGGGCCTTGACCCACAGTCCGGCCTCGCTGTCCGGGGCGGGCGCGTTCTTGTCGTCCTGCTTGAGCTCGACGACCGCCATCAGGCGCATGCCGGGCGTGGTGTAGAGCTTGGCGACGTAGGGCTGCAGGGCGGCCTCGGCGGCCGAGCCGAGCTTCGGGTCGATCTTGAGCTTCATGCGGCGGTGTCCTCGGTGGTGGTGTGGGCGGTGGGCTGGAGAACTACGTCGAGGCCGACGGCGGCGGCGTAGTCGTCGAGGTTGTCCAGGTTGGGAGCGGACTTGCCGGACTCCCAGGAGCGGATGGTCTGCTCGCTGTAGCCGCCGCGGGCGGCGAGCTTGGCGACGGACAGGCCCATGGCGGTGCGGGCCGCCTTGAGCTGGGTGATCAGTGGGTGCGGCTCGGACACGGGCCCTTCCTTCGGTGCGGGGACGGCGCGGACGGTGAGTGGCTGGCCGCCGAGGTGGCCGGTGAGGGTGATGTGGGACAGCCCGTCGGGGTAGCGGTAGGTCCGCTCGGGCCGGTCCTCGTCGAACCACAGCACCCACTCGGCGAGCCAGTCCTTGACCCACCGCAGGGGCGGGTGGCCGCGGCCGTGCAGGGCGGCGTCGACGAGGTCGCGCTCGCGTGCGCCGTGCGCGTAGGTGTAGGTGACCGTGGACCCGTCCGCCTCGACTCGGCCGGCGGCCAGGGACGGGCGGGCGGCGAGCACGGCGTCGATGGTGCGGTCCGGCCGCTCCGGCGTGCCGGACGGCCCGAGCAGCTGCTCGAAGTCGTCGAGGATCGCGACGGCCCGGTCGGCCATCTCCTGGTAGCCCATCGGGCGGATGCCGCTGGCGGGGTCGGGGCGGCGCGGGCATCCGGCGTGGTCGCGAGTGCACCAGTGCACGCCGAACGCATCGCAGGTTCCGTGGAGGTGGGCGGCCGCGGCCAGGCCACGCGCGAGCGCGTTGAAGGCGTGCGCGGTGGTCCGGCGTCCGGCCGTGGACTTCGCGGGGAACTGGAGGCTGTCGCCCTTGTGGCCGGCCTCCTGGCCCGCCCCGGCAGCGATGGCCAAGAGTTCGGCGCGCGAGTGTCCGGTGAGCTGCAGGATGTGCAGCGGCACCGCCACCCGCAGTCCCTCCACGAGGGCATCGTCAACGTCGGCTGCCACAGTGCCACCCCCCGTCGGGCATGGCGGGCAGGACACGGACCACGAGCGGCTTGCCACCCATGTGACCGCCGAGGGTGGCGTAGTCCAGGCCTTCCACCTTGGTGATGCGGTGGATCTGTCGGGCGCCGGCGTCCAGGGCCGCGCGCCACTCGGACAGCCACGCCTGGATGTCGTCCAGCGTGGGCAGGGTGTCGTCCGGGGCGGCGTCGTGCGTGTAGGAGTAGATGACGCACGCCCCCTCGCCCGTCGGCCGCACGGACCCACGGTTCAGGTACGGGCGGGCGGCGAGGAACTCGCGGATGGCGTTCATGCGGCGGCCCTCGCTCTCGCAGCCCGGATGCGGCGCCGACGGACTGCCCTCTGTTCGTCGCCGTTCAGGCCTCCGCGCACGCCGCACAGCTCAGTGGGGGAGCCTTCGAGCGCTTCGTCCAGGCACTCGACGCGCACCGGGCAGTCGGCGCACACGGTCTTGGCCTTCTCCTCGCGGCGCTCGCGCTGGTCACCGCGCTCACCCGGCGCCCCGAAGAAGACCCAGAGCGGCAGGTTCTTGCAGGCGGCGTCGTCGCGCCAGGCCTGGTCTCGCAGGTCACGCACGGCGCACCTCCGGCCATGCGATCTTGGCGAGCCCCTCGCGGTGACCCTTGGGCAGGTGCACCTCGGGGTGGCCGAGGGCATCGAGCCCCATGTATCGCAGCCACGCGGCGTCGACGGCGTTGTCGTCTCGCACGTCGTCGCCGGTGCGCTTGAACAGCTCCATGCGCATGTCCGGCTTGCCCGCGCCACCGCGCCCGGTGGCGTACTTCTTCAGGGACGAGGGCGGCACCAGGGCGTAGGGGATGCCGTTGTCCATGAGCAGGGCGCGGACGACGCCGTGCACCATGCCGAGCATCCCGATCGCCTTGGCCCGCACCGGTGGGATGTCCTCGATGACGACGAGGTCGACCCAGCGGTTGATGCCGCGGGTGCCAGGCGGGCAGCCGCCGACGACGATGCGCACGGCTTCGCGGATGTCGAGGATGCGCGCGTCGCCGTCGGCCTGGGGCCCGATGAAGTCCTGGGCGCCGTTGTCGAAGGCCACACCCGTCGCGGTGACGGACAGGTCGAGCCCGACCACGCGCGGGGGCCCCGCGGTCTTGACGTGGCTATGCGGCATCGGTCTTGGTCCTCTCAGCGGGATGCTGGCCGGCCTCCAGGACGGCGGTCAGCGTGGACTCGGGCATGTCGGCGAGTTCGGCGACGTCGTAGGCGCGCGCCTCGGGCTCGGGCTCGTCGGGCTTGTAGCCGACCTTGTGCTCGCAGGTGCGACAGGGCTTCTCGCGGTTCCTGATGTGCCGCTGGTAGGCGGCGAGGGTGCCGTGGCTCGGCGGCGCGGTCTGGCGCCGCTTCGGAGCGGGCTTCTCGTGGGCGGGCTCGGCCGGGGCCTCGTCGGCGATGTCGAGCATCGCGATCACGTCCAAGGCGGCGGCGACGTCGCGACGGTGCGCAACCCAGTCGCCGCACTGCTCGGCGGTCCCCGGGCAGTCGTGCCGGTTGGCCAGGCGGCGGACCATCCACCGCGCGGCGTCCTCCTCCTGCGCGGGGATGGGTGCGTCGGATCCGGCGCACAGCGCCCGCTCTCGACCCTGGAAGTCGGAGGTCCGGGCTGGCTTCTCCGGACGGTCAGCCATGCTGATCTGGTGTTCGAGTGCCATGGTCATCGCCCCCAGCCGGTGCGCATGATGAGATGGAACAGGTCCCGGTCCAGGGCCGCCATGACGATGTCGTCGAACTCGTCCTGGCCCTCGGGGTCGATGTCGGCGATGCGCTCGGGGTGGCCCGGCATGTCCTCGTGCAGGGCGGTACCGAGCAGGTGCCGCCGCCATCCCGCGGCGTACTCGTGCACGCTGATCTCGGCGTCGAGCAGGCGGCGCTGTACACGCCTCCAGGTGCGGCCGTTCATCACCGACCTCCCTGGGAGATCGAGCACGGCCAGTCCTCGCCGCAGCGGCGGCAGTGCTCGCCGCGAGCGGGGTCATCGTCGGGCAGGTACGCGGTCGGCCGGTGCTGGGCTCGGTCCACGTAGTCGGCGACCGACCACATCAGGTGCAGGACCGTAGAGTCCGCGCTGCGCTGGTGGGCGACGAGCACGGTGCCGACCTGGCTGGCCATCGCGAGCAGCACAGCGGTCACGTCATCGGGGTCCACGCCCGTGGTCTCGGTGATGGCTGCGGCGATCTCGTGCGCGTGCCCGTCCATGTGGGTGTCGGCGCGGCCCGTGGCGGCCTGGCGCGCACGCTGCTCGCGGACGATGTCGAGCATCCGCTCGGGCGTCCACTCGTCCCCGGTCAGGACGACCGCACCCCGCTCGGCGGCGAGAGCACGCAGTCGCTCTTCGGCACTCACAGGGCGCCTCCCGTCTGCCGGTCGGCGGGCACGGCCCGGCCGGTCCCGCAGTGGCCGCACCTCATGGACAGCTTGGTGTTGACCTCGCGCAGGTTCGCGAGGTGACGGCGGAGCTGGAAGACCTCGACCTGCTGGTCGTCGCCTCCCCGGTTCTTGACCCACCAGGCGGCGACCGCTCCGGTGGCGGCTCCGACCGTGAAGGTGATGGCGAGGGCGATCATCGGGTGCCTCCCGTGGGGAACGGCCCTACGACCTCGTCGGCCGGCTGGGGCTCGTCGGCCTGCTCGATCTGCGGCACCAGCGACTCGCCGACCCCGGCCAACTCGCCGCGGTGCCACGCCTCCAGCACCGCCTCCTCCGCGCGCGGCCCCGGGGTGAAGCTGAACGCTCCGGTGACCGGCGTGTAGTCGACGTCAGCGACCTTGACGATCTCGCCCGTGGTGTGGTCGGTGAGGGTTCCGTCGTCGGAGAGGACCTCGTCGAGCTTCTTGACGAATGCCTTCTTCACGGAGCGGCGGATCAGGTCCGGCCGGGCCTCCTTGAGCAGAGCGAGGAGGTCGCGGTCCTCCAAGGCGGCCGGGTCGATCTCCTCGTCCAGCTCGGCTGGAGCGGTCCGGTCGACCAGGTCGACGAGCGCCTCGGTGTGCCAGGTGACCTTGCGGCGCGGGCCGCTGATGTTCAGGGATCCGGCGGACTCGCCTGCGGGCATGAGCACGTCGAGGCTCTTGACCCCCATGGAGTTGCGCAGCTCCTTGAAGTGCTGCTCTGCTTCGGCGCGTGCGCCGTCGTACTCGACGGTGACCCGGTCCTTGAGGACGCGGAGCGCGGCGACGCGCGCGGGATGGGACAGGTCAGGCACGGCGGCCTCCTCGGCGGCTGGTGGTGGTGTTCTGCGGGGCCTCGGCTTCCGCGTCCTGCGCGGCGGCGATCTGCTCCGGTTCGGGCTTCTCGGTCATCTCGGCGAACCGGGCGTGCAGGGCGTCGTGCAGGCCTTCGGCGATGTCGCCGCTCAGGCCCTGCTCCTGCTCTTCGGTGACCGCCGACCAGATCTGGTTGAGCTGCTCGGGCGTGGTCGCACCGGCGATCCGGCCGCGGATGGTGGCGGCGAACTCGCCCTCGGGATCGGTGGCGCCGGGGCCGACCTCGCCCATGCGTTCCTGGGACTCGGGGTAGATGTGCGCGGCGGACCAGATCACGACGGGCGACAGGTCGCCCTTGCGGTAGAGCGACAGGCCCAACTGGTCGCCGAGGTTCGCGGCGCACCGCTTGAGCGCCTGGGTCACGGCGGACTTCGAGGCGAGGTCGTGGGCTTGCCCGGCCGTCACCTGCTTGGAGGCGTCACCGACAGCGGTGTCGTCCCACCAGGACAGGACCCGGCCGTCGGTGGTGCGGATGATGAGTCGGACCTGCGCGCGGTAGACCACCCACCAGCGGATATCGCCGTCGATCCGGTCGGCGTGCTCGCGGATGCAGGTCAGCTCAAGGGTCTGGTCGCTCCACCCGCCGAACCCGAAGATCCGCGTCAGGGTGCGGCGGACGTCCCAGCCCTCCAGGTGGCTGTTGTTCCGGTGGCGCTGGACACGGTCGGACTGGATGCCGGTGAGCAGGGTCTTGACCTGCTCTGGAGTGAGGTCGGCAGGGCCGGCCTCCACGTGTGGGGTGGCCGGACCGGAGGCGTGAGCGACGGTGGCCTCCGGTCCGGCCTGGGAACCGGACGCAGGACGCTTCACCGGGCGGCCCCCCTGGGCGCCCTCCCTGTCCTTGGCTCCCGGCGCGGGAATCCCCACTCGCGCACCGGGTGGCTTTGACGTCCGGGACATGGTCAGTGCTCCTTCTGGGTGATGAGGTTCAGGGCGGCGCGGTGCACGCCGGTGGCGATGGTGCGGATCCGCAGCGGGGCCTCCGGCCAGGCGAGGGCGGGGCCTTCGTCGGTGCGGGCGATCCGGTAGTCGGCGGTGTGTGCCCACACCTGGAAGAAGGTGTCCGAGGGGGCGCCCGCTCGGGCCGCCTGGTCAGGGGCGGGGACCAGCTGGCACCTGCAGCCGGGGTCCGGGCAGGACCGGGCGGACATGTCGACCGCGTGTGAGCGGTAGTGGTCCATGTCGCCGGTGAGCATCGGGCACGCCTTCGCGCTGTACGCGGCGCACTCGGGGTGCATGCCGGGCTCGATCACGTACCCCCGGGACCGGTCGGCCTCGCGGCCGAACAGGACGTACCGGTCCGCGTAGAGCCGCTCGCCGCAGATCTGGCAGAGCCTCTGCCGCAGCGCGCGCACGCGCCGAGCGTCGGACACCTGCCCGAGGTGGTGGCCCCGGTCCGATTCGAGCGACACCCACGGCACGACCAGTCCGCCGACGGTGGGCCGGTGCGCGAGGCGGGTCGGGATCGGCGGGGCGCTCATCGCAGGCCGTCCACGCGCACGAGCTGCATGGTCGGGGCCGGGGCGGTGCCGACCCATTCGGCGTACTCGCGCACGTCCGACTCCCACGCCAGGGTGCGCCCGTTGGGCGGCGGCCCGTCGGGGCGCTCGGCCTGCCCGAGGGCGACGAGCACGTCCCGGTGGATGCGCTCGATGAGGCCGGGGTCGGTGAGGCTGTGGATCTCACGAATCGGGTCCCAGCCGGTGAGGACCACCGGGCCCGCGTAGGGGAGGCCGGCGGCGCCGAGCGCGAGCAGGACACAGGAGCCGACGACGTTGCGCGGGTAGTCCTGCGCGTGGCCGTCGTCGTTGACCCAGGCGCACGCGAGGACGGAGGTGGCCAGGCGCACCCGCGCCGGGCCCTCGGGGCCGACCTCGGCCCGCAGGTCCAGGTCACGGTCATGCGCGGTCAGGGTGCCGTCGGTGGCGATCACGGTGTACTTCATGGCGATCACCGGTCCCCGGCGCGGCGGATCCGCCGCAGGTAGTCGGTACGGATCCAGGAGGTCCAGGTCACCCCGGCCTCGGTGAAGCTGACGTGTACCGCGATGCCCCAGCCGGGACGGCGGGCGTCCCCGCCAGCGGCGGTGGCGGACGGCAGGATCGACCACGCGGCGTCCTCGTCGGCGCCCGTGGTGCCGCACGGCACCCGGGCTGCGGTGTCGCGGGTGATGACGCCGCGCATGCCGGTGGCGGTGTGGACGACGTGCGAGGCGATCGGCCAGCGGGCGCGCGCGATGGCGACCCTGTCGGCGATCTCGGCCTCGCGTGAACGCAGGCGTGTGGTGGTGGTCATCGGGTCCCCCCGTGGTTGGCGACGGACACCCCGACCCCGGCGGCGGCTGGGTTCAGGCGCACCCAGGCGTGGGAGTCGTCGGTGGTCGTGTAGCGGATGAGGAGGCGTCCGTCGTGCTCGATGGCCTCGACGACGCCGGTGATGTGGGCGTCGACCTGGTCGCCGACTGCGGCGTCCGGGGCGTGGGTGTGGTGGATCACGAGACGGCCTCCTCAATCAGATCGAGGACGGCGTCCGTCTCATCGAGGACGGTGCGGGCGTGGTCGTCGACTTCGGCCGGGACGGGCGCCGGGGCGGTGTCGGGCTCGATACGGCGCGGCCGGGGTCGCACGTGGATGCGCTCAGCCATCGGACTTCGCCCCCTTAGGGGTCCGGTCGACGTGAGCCCAGATGCGGACGTCCACGCCGCCGGAGCTGGCGTTGGCCTCCACCTGGGTCCACCTGTCGTCCCGGCTGCGCTTCTCGGTCACCTCGCAGCCGAGCAGCTTCCCCCAGGCGGCGACGCCAGCACGGCGCCGCTCGTCGTCGGCTTCGGCGTAGATCTGGCCGTCGGTCTTTTCCGGGGTGTGGTCGCTGACGTGCCAGTCGACGGTGGGCATGTCCGGGTGGGAGGCCACCAGGCTCGCGATGGCGGCCAGGGTGCGCGCCTGCCGCTGGGAGACGGTCATCTCCTGCGGGGCGGCCGGGGCGGGGATCGTCGGTGCGGGAGCGAGGAGCTTTTCCAGCTCCGCTCCGGCCTGCACGACCAACTGGTGTGCGGCGCGCACGGTATCGGCGCGGGGGGTGTGGGTTACGCTGCTGTCCATGGGCCCTGTCTCCTGGGTTGGGGCCTGCGCCCCCGACCGGGTCAGCTCCGGCGGGGGCCTTTCTGTGTGCCGCTACTTGGCGGTGGTGTTGTGGCGGTTGAGCAGGTCGTGGACCTGGTCGGCGAAGTAGCGCCGGTGGCCGCCCGGGGTGCGGACGGAGTCGAGCCGTCCCGCCTTCGCCCAGCGGGTGACGGTCTTGGGGTCGACCCGGAACAGCGCGGCGACTTCGTGCGGCGCGAGCAGTCGGGCGGGTTCGTCGGTGGTGACGATGCGGATCTGTGTGGCCATGGCCCTCTCCTGGTGGGGCCGGGCCGCCGGTCACCCGGCGGCGGGGATGGTGAGGCGTCGTCGCGGCCGCAGCGGGGTGGCTCCCGGAGTGGTCGGCGGCGGGGTGGCGGCGGTGGGCCGCTTCTTGCGGGGCCCCGTCGCGCGGGCGGGCGGCGACGGTTCGGCCTCGGGGTGCTCAGCGGTGATGCGGATGATCTCGGCGAGGTCCTCGTCGGTGAACCGGTACTCGCCGGAGAGCTTGTGGAACGGGATCACCCGGTGCTTCGCCTTGTCCTTGAGCCAGGACTCCCGGCACTGGAGGATCTCGGCGGCCTGGGCTGGGGTGTACACCGTGGGGAGGCTCATCGGCTGGCCTCCGGTATGTCCTCGTCGGACTGGTGGGTCTCGGCCAGCAGGCTCTCGTCGGTGACGCTGAGGGTGTCCTTGAGGCGCTTGTAGAGCGCCGCGCTGGGGCGTCGGTCGCCCCACTCCAGCCGGTACATGTGCAGTGCCGTGACACCCATCTCCTGCGCGAGCGCGGGGACGGAGTACCCAGCGAGCTTGCGGTGGCGCTCCAGTGATGCTCTGTGGAGCTTGAGGTCTGTCATAGCTCAATAGTGAGCCTATGGTGAGTCTAGGTCAAGGTCCTACCGGCGGGTAACTTCAAGGAAAAGTCTATCTACATCGAGATTTAAGGTAAGCTTGACCTAACTAGATCAGATATAGACTCAACCTAGATCTAGTCCGCTATTCTGAGGCCATGCCTTCACCCGACTTCAGCTACCTCGCGGACGCCATGGACCGGCGCCGCGAGGAGCGAGATCTCAAAGTGGAAGAGGTGATCCAGCGTGCCCGCATCTCAACGCAGACGTACTATGACCTGCGCAAAGGCAAGGGCTACCCGAGGCGCAAGACGCGAGATGGCCTCGAATACGCGCTGAGCTGGGAGCCCGGCAGCGTCCGGGACGCCCTCGCCGGCAAGCCACCCCGCCCCCTCGCCAGAGAGCCGGACCCCACGCCGGCCACAACGACCCAGACCCTCCCCCAGGCCATCGCCCCCGCGATGCAGCCCGCCCCCCTCGGCCGAATCGCCGGCGAACCCCCATGCATGCCCAACGAGACCCTGGAGTGGCGGCCGTGGCCGATCCAGTCCGGCCGGCTCCACTACACCCTCAAGATCGTCTTCGTCCCCCCCACAGACGAAGACGATGGCGACTGGGAACAGACCTCCATGCCCGTCCCGGACGGCGTTCCGCGCGAGAAGGTTGTGGCCGAAATGCGCGACCACATCATGCGCATGCGTTTCGGAGGGTGATCGGATGACTGCTGTTTGCGCAGGTCAATTGCCCCAATTTTACTTTTCGCCCATCCGAACACCTGTCTAATGTGACCTGCGCCACATACAATGGTGCGACCTTCCCCGGCCATATCGGTTCGGACGAAAGGTCGCGATGGCTGCGTCCTCCCCAAGCGCAGACGTGACGGTCCCGCCCGCCGTCTACGTCCGCCCAGCGTCACTGTCCCTGTCCGCCCAAGCCGCTGTGACCGAGCGCCACGACGCCGTCTGCATCGACCTGCAGCGCGGCGCCTGGCCGGTCGACATCGTTGAGGAGGTGATCTACCAGGCTTCCGACGTTGTGCTGAAAGCCTGGGTCAACAGCTTCGGCGTGTGGGTGCCTGTCTCCCTTGTCCGGAGGGATCCCTGGACGTACCTCGGTCACCTGCGTGAGGTACGGGTCACTGACGCGCACGTCCCCGAGGCGCTGCGCGATCCCCGGTACACCTACGGCCAGCCACCCGCCTTCAGCCTCATCCGCACTACATCAGCGGCACGAGGGGGTCGCGCATGAGCGCCCTCCACTCCAGCACAGACGTGACGGTCCCGCCCACCGTCTACGTCCGCCCAGCATCACTACCCCTGTCCGCCCAAGCCGCTGTGACCGAGCGCCACGACGCGGTGTGCGTCGACCTGCAGCGCGGGGCCTGGCCGACGGAGTTCGTCCCGGAGGCCATGGCCCAGTGCTCGGATCCGGTCCTCACGGTCTGGATCAGGTCCTTCGGCATCTGGGTCCCGGTCCGTATCTTCCGCGCCGACCCCTGGCGCTACCTGCATCCGATCCGGTACATGCGCGCCGTCGGCCTGGTCATACCTCCGGAGCTGCGCGACCCGACCCACCAGTACTGATCAACCAACCGGCCCGAGCCGGACCACCATGAGACACGCCCCCCTCCAACGGAGGGGGGCGCTCTACTACCCCCAGGAGGAGAGGCCCATGGCCTACGCCGACCCGCGCAGGTCCAAGAAGGACGGCGCGTATTTCAGGGTCTTCTACCAGCAGGCGGACGGCAGCTACACCAGCGTCAGCCGAAACCCCGACACCGGCGAGCGCTTCCGATCCGAGACGGCCGC
This sequence comes from Nocardiopsis sp. YSL2, assembly GCF_030555055.1. Lineage (NCBI taxonomy): Bacteria > Bacillati > Actinomycetota > Actinomycetes > Streptosporangiales > Nocardiopsidaceae > Nocardiopsis > Nocardiopsis sp. YSL2. The sequence goes on along the minus strand of NZ_JAMOAO010000002.1, from coordinate 30,166 downwards.
CGTGAAGTGGGGCCGTGAGAAGGAAGCGAAGATCCGCGCCGGCCTCGACGAGGAGTCAGCGCCGTCCGTCGTGGAGGCTGCCCGACGGGCCCGTGCCAGCAGCGGCGAGACCACACTCGGAGAGCTGGCCGGCCAGTGGTTCGTCCGACTGGAGCAAGCAGAGATCCCGCTCGCCGTCTCCACCATGTCCGGGTACCGCCGCAACCTGGAGCTGCACATCCTCCCGTACCGGCCTGCCGACGCCACCCGCGACTGGTACGACACCCCCGTCATCGACATCACCGAGGACGAGGTCATCGCGTGGCGGTCGGACCTGCGCGCCAGCGGGTACTCGGAGGGCAGCATCGGCGGGTACAACGGCGTCCTGTACTCGATCATGTCCGACGCGGTCGAGCAGGGGATCATCAGCCGGAACCCGGTGGCGCGCAAGCGCAACCGCGGGGCCCGTTCGGCTGCCGGTGCTCGCCGCGGCGGCCGCCGCGGCCCGGAGAGGGCCGCCATCGACCCGCTCGGTGCGCTGCTCCACGCCGAGCGCATGGCGCTGTTGGTCGGCCGCGACGACGAGTTCGTTCTCGGCATCACGAAGTGCTACACAGGGCTGCGGTCGGGCGAGCTGTTCGGGCTGGAGCGCGAGTACGTGCGGCCTGGCATGATCCGGGTCGAGCACCAGCTCTTCGAGCACGAGGGGGAGTGGCACCGGCAGCCACCGAAGGAGAACTCCTATCGGGACGTGCACATCCCGCCGTTCCTGGAGGACCTCCTTGCTCGGCAGATGGACGCGACCCGCGCCAGGCGCACGGCGGTGTGCTCGTGTCGCCGGCCCGCGCGGGTGCACCGTTACCTCGCCGCGGCGCTCAAGCGCCGGGGGGAGTGGGGCGAGGCGATGGAGGAGCGGCTTCTGGCGGCCTCCGAGCTCGGCGAGGTGATCGACGACGCCGAGCTCCTTGACCGGTTCGCGGACCGGTTCGTGCTCCGGCCGAAGGCGGCCCCGCACGCGGGCGGTGTGCACGTCTTCCCCGGTCGGTGGAAGCCGCACCACGACCGGGCCACTTTCAAGACGGCCATCTTCGAGGCGGCGGCCACCGGCCGCTTCCCCTCGCAGAGCAAGGCGGCGAAGGCCGAGTGGGGGCCGACCCGGCCCGTGCCGCTGAGCGGCGGAGCCTGGCCGGGCGTGCCCATCCTGGGCCGGTCCCGGTGGAAGGAACCGGAGGCGTCCTGGCTGCCCATCGCCCCGGGCCTGACGCCCCACGGCCAGCGGCACTCGCACATCCACTGGATGGACGAGGACGGCATCCCCGAGGTGCTCAAGCACGAGCGCGTCGGACACTCGATGGGCGGGATCTCCGCCGTCTACCGCCAGGTCACCCAGCCCATGGTCGACCAGCTCATGGAGGCGCTCGTCCGGCGGTGGGAGGAGTCCCTGCGCCAGCGCGCCGCCATGCACCCGCGCTCGCCGGTGTCCGTCCTCGACACCCTGCTGGAGCCGTACCGGACCCCGTACTCCGGCGTCGTCCCGCTGGACGGCCTCCTGCGCAAGTACGGGGCGGCCGAGCCCGAGCCCGAGATTTTATCCCAAAAGTCTCCCAAAAACACGGTCGTGGCACTCCGACCGAGGCAGAGCCGCAAAGCGTCCTAGCAGGTCAAGCAGCATCTTCACGGAAGATCGGACAGGCATCGAGAACACTCACGTGATGAACGTGGAAGGATTCGGCCAGGCTGCGTGAATGGCTCCGTTCCAGGTCAGGCATGGTGACCGTCGTGGGCTGGCGGGGTCTGGCGGGGCCTGGAGGGGTCTGCCGTCTCCCAAAAATCTCCCAACTCTGCGCCCTCCGGGTCCGCCCGGAGGGCGCCCTCATGTCCGAATCGCCCACCCGGACCGGGGCTGCGGCGTAGGATCTGGCCACGGCACCCGCTCCGCCGCCCACCCCCTGCACCCTCTCAGGAAGAGGCCGCGATGAAGACCCCCCTGCTCGTGCTCACCGCCTTGGCCACCGCGGCGACCGGATGCGGCAGCAGCGAACCCACCCCCGAAGGGATGGTGCTCGATGCCGAGGTGATGTGTGAGGAGTTCGTCGAGCGCGAGCTGGACACGCCCGTGGAGTTCTCCGACAGCGAGGCCGCGGTCGCCGACGCCGAGACGTGGACCTACGAGGCCACCGGCACGGCCGACTACGAGGACAGTTCCGGGCCGGCACGCACGTCCTACACGTGCACGCTGTCCACCGACTCCAGCGGCGAGGAGTGGACCCTGGAGGACCTCACGATGGAGTGAGCGCGCCGAGGAGCGGACCTACCCCGAGCCGCGCGGCAGAACCAGACCTGACCGGGTTCGGCCGGATTCCCTGATAGAAGGCGCACGCCGGGTTACGGTCAGGTGCGGGGTCAAGACGAACGAAGAGAGACACCACAGTGGACAAGACGTTCCCCGATTGCGTCGCCTGGCGCACCTCCTCCCGAAGCATGGACAACCCCATCCGGAAGAACTGCGTCGAGGTCGGCGCCGGCGCGGGTGCTCCCCGCGTGTTCATCCGCGACTCGCAGAACCGTGGGGATGGCGCCCTCGCCCTGGAGCGCCGTGAGATGACGGCTCTGCTCCGCGCGGTCGTCGCCTAGGTCGAGGTCGGCACTTCTGCAGCAGTGCGCCCCGGGGGCCAGTGGCTCCCGGGGCGTCGTTGTGCGGCGTCAGACCAGGCGGGCGAGCAGGATGCTGATGTTGTCCTTGCCGCCGGCCTCCATGGCGGCCTGCCACAGGGCGTAGACGGCGGCCTCGTCGCTGCCCGCCTCGGCGATGATCTTCTCCATGTCCCCATGGCGCACCAGGTCGGAGAGGCCGTCGCTGCACATCAGCCAGGCGGCGCCGATGCCCGCGTCATCGCGCCCGACGTGCGGGACCATCCGGCCCTTGGCGCTGCCGCCGAGCGACTGGGTGATGAAGTTGGTGGTGGCGGGGCGTCCGTCCTCCGAGGGGGGCAGGGGAGGCGAGTCGTCCTCGGAGAGCTGGATGAGGCTGCGCCCGTCCAGCCGGTAGGTCCGCGAGTCGCCGACGTTGAACCAGAAGATGCCCTCGCCGCTGAGCAGCACACCAGCGACCGTGGTCCCCATCCCGGTGAACTCGTCGAAGTGCTGGGCGTGCTCCTGCAGCTCCTCATCGACATTGACCAGGAGCTGGGTGATGTCCTCGGCGCCCTGCAGACGCGGCCTCTCCTCGGACATCCGCTGCACCAAGTGCTCGGAGGCGATCTCACCGGCGGCCTGGCCCCCGATCCCGTCGGCCACCCCCAAGATGATGGGCTCACTGGTCGAAAGGATGAGACGGGCTGGCAGGGTCATGTCCGCGCTCGCGCAGACCGACCCCATGACCAGGGCGTCCTCGTTGGCGGGGCGGACGGCGCCCCGGTGCGTGAGAGCCGTGACGATGACTTCTCCACCAGCGACGCCCATTGGTGGCCTTCCTCTCGCGTTCACTCGGTCCTGCGACCATACCGAGTCGTGCGCACGAGGGGGTAGCTCGGCTGGATGTGGCCACCCGTGGCCGTTTCCGTCTCGGGGCGTTCGTGACCGTTCGTGTGCTGTTCGGCGTAGGCGTCGGGCTGTAGAGTGGGAGCGTTCTGGTACACGAACAGGCCCCGGTTTGGTCACCGGGGCCTTTCGTGTTTGTCGGGTCTACAGGCTGGCGTGCTTGGCGGTGGACAGGAAGGCGGTCCACTCGGTCGAGCTGGCGATGGTGATGTGCCCGAGTTCGCGGTGCTGGGTGTCGCGCACAGCGGCCCCGGCGGGCAGGTCGGCGACCTCGACGCAGTCGTTCTGGGTCGCGCTGTAGCTGGACTTGCGGAAGGCCAGCTGCTGGTGCTGGTCGGTCTCGTTCTGGTTCTGGTACACGTTGGCTTCCTACTACTCGTACTTCTTGATGATCTGACCCATCAGGTCAGCACTGGCGTCCGGGTGAAGTGCCATCACTCGGATCTCGTCCCAGGCGCTGCGATGCACCTGGACTTCTTCGTCCTCCTCCAGGTAGAGGCCATCCGTCCGCGTCTCGATGTAGGCGATGGACGGATCCAGCGGGTTCGCGAAGTCCAGGATGGTGAAGCTGCCCGCGACGCCGGGATGCAGCCCCACGTCCAGGGGGAGGATCTGGATCTTGATGTGGTCGGCGGTCTCGACGTGCCTGATCAGACGGGCGATCTGATCGCGCATCACCTGCTTGTCACCTGCAGGGCGGTGAAGGACAGACTCGTCGAGGACACACCAGAGCTTGGGTGGGTCGTCCTGGTCCAGAATCTCCTGACGTTCCATTCTGGCCTGCACCACCCGGTCGATGGTCTCAGGTGAACGGGACCTGCCGATCCGGGTGGAAGCCGCGGCGTACTCGGGGGTCTGGAGCAGGCCGTGGACCACCATGGACTGATAGGTGTTCACTCCAGACGCCTCGGCCTCGAAGCCGACGTACGCGTCGGTGAACACGTCGCCGAAGCGCGTCCACCAGCCCTTCTCCCGTGACTGCCGGGCAAGGAGCACCAGGCCCTCGGTGACCTCAGGCGAGGCCTTGTAGAGCTGGGCCAGGGCCCGGATGATCACCGGGTCCGGCCGCCTCCACTTGTTCTGCTCCATGTTGGTCAGACGACCCCGTGACCAGCCCAGGTTGTCGCCGACCTGCTGAGCCGTCAGAGCAGCCTCTTCGCGCAATCTTCTCAATTCGGCCGAGAGGCGGCGGCGCCTCACGGTGGGGCTGTACCGGTCCGCCACAGCGCGCGCTCCCTTGCTCTTCCTGGTCTTTCGTCGTCCAGTGCCGATGGTAGATCACCCGATTCGCGAAACTTTTGAGGGTCGGATCAGAGCAATCCTAATCTTTGTATTGAAAGTTTGGGGGATCAGCGTCACTATAGGTTCACCAGAACTCACGCGGGCCGACCACCCGCACCTGATCAGAGGAGTCGCCTCGTGCGATACCTGACCTACTTCGCCCTGTTGACGCAGCGGCTCGCCCGCGCCGGCGCCGCCGAACTCCGCCGGCGCCGCGACCGCGACCGCTCCGAGCCCGGACCCGCGCCGGACTCCGGCCCCGTCCGCCTCATCCTGCCGAGCATGACGACCGGACGCCGCGCGCCGAACCTGCCGCCGCTGTCCCACACCGACCGCGCCCTGGCTGCCGCACAGCGCCGCGGCCTCGTCGTCCTGGCCGAGATCGGCCACCAGACGAGCGAGCGCGAGGTGACGGCGGCATGAGCACGATGACTCAGCGGCCTCGCCGCCCCCGCCGCAGCAGCAGAGTCCGCACCTACGCGCCGACCGAGATGCCCGGGAGTGTGACCGTCCCCGAGGACCTCTTCATGGCCGTGACGAACGGCGCCATCAGCCTGTACCGCGCGGCCATGGCGGTGAGGCTCCGATGATGAACATCGACTTGGTCGCCTTGCTCGGCACCGCCCGCGATGCGCTCCACGTGCTCCCGGCGAAGACCCCGGGCGGGCAGCAGCGTCGCAACGAGCTGGTGGCCGAACGCGCGGAGGCCGTCCGGGAAGCACTCGCCTACGCCGTCATCACGGAGGACCTGGCAGGGGCCGTCGAAATGGTCGAAGCCGCCACCAAGGAGCACCCCAGGGAGGCGAAGACCCGATGAGCGACCACATCTCCCCCGAGGCGGCGGAGCTGATCGACACGATCATCGCGGCCTTCACCCTGCCGCCAGCCGCCCCGGACGACTGGGAAGCCCGCGACGGGCTGCTCTCCGAGCGCGCGCTCTACGTCCGAGGAGTCCTCGGGTCAGCAGCCGCGCCAAGCGCCACGCTCACCGGCCTCGCGTCCGCGCTCCGGCAGATCGACACCGCACCGCTATGCATCGTCGACTACGAGATCGCCCGCACCGAAGACCAGGCGGTGACCCCGTGACGACGATGACCACCAAGGCCCAGCGGCGCCGGACGCATGTGCGCACCGTCGTCGAGGTGCACGAGGTCGCTGACATGGCCGACCTGCGGCAGTGGGCTTCGGCCCACGGCGCGAAGGTGCGCTACCTCGGGCCGACCCGGGACCACCAGGAGCTCTACGGCGCCCGGAGGGGGCCCCAGATCCGCGTCTGCCGCACCGAGTGGGAGGGCGCACGGCGCCACCCGTTCTCGTGGAAATCCCCGCTGGAGCACCTGCCGCCCGCCACCTGAACCGCCGCGCGCCGGGCCGTCCCCTTGACCCCGGCGCGCGGCCCCAACCCCCTGGAGTCTCAATGAAGTTGTCAAGCCGCCAGCGGGACCGGTGGGACGGGGGTGAACACCCGCCCGTCCCGCAACAAAGCCCACAGCACGCTCACCCTGCGCCGGGCCAGAGCGATCACCGCCTGGACGTGCTTGAGCCCCTCGCCCCGCTTCTTCTGATAGAACTCCCGGCTGGGCCCCTCGACCTTGAGCGCCGAGAGCGCGGACATGAAGAACACCCTGCGCAAAGCCCGGTTGTAGCGTTTGGGCCGGTGCAGATTACCGGTCCGTCTCCCGGAGTCCCGGGCCACCGGCACCAACCCGGCAGCCGAAGCCAGGTGCCCGGCGTCCCGGTAGGCGGTCAGGTCACCGGCGGCGGCGATGAACTCCGCCCCCAGGACGGGACCGAACCCGGGCACCGACTCGATGATCTTCGCGGCGTCCAGTTCGCGGAAGACCTCGCGAATCTGCTTCTCGGTGTCCTTGAGCCGGTCGTCCAGGTCCAAGACCTGGCGGGCCAAGTCCGCCACGATCGACGCGGTCACGGCCTCGCCGGGCACCTGCGTGCGCTGGGAAGCGGCCGCTTCCATCGCCTTGTCAGCGATCGACTCGGCGCTGCGCACACCCCGCTTGCGCAGCCAGGTCCCCAACCGTGCCCGGCCGATCTTGCGCAGAGCGCGAGGGGTCTGGAATCCGGTGAGCAGCACCAGCGGCCCCTTGGCGCCGGAGTAGTCGAAGGCGCGCTCCAAAGCGGGGAAGATCGAGCACAAAGCGTCGCGCAGCCGGTTGACGGCCCGCACCCGGTCGGCTGTCAGGTCGTTGCGGTAGCCGGTCAGCACGGCCAGGGACCGCACGGTCTCGGCGGGCACGTCGATGGGCGCGAAGTCGCAGCGGTGGCGCACCGTTTCGGCGATGACATAGGCGTCGCGGGCGTCGGTCTTGGCCTCGCCCCGGTAGGCGCCGGCCATCCGGTTGACGGTGCGTCCGGGCACGTACAGGGGTTGTTGGCCGTGCGCGGCCAGCAGCGCGAGCAGCAGAGCCGAGGCGGTGCCGCAGATGTCGATGCCCCACACGGCCTCGTCGGCCAGGGCCAGGATCTCGACGAGGGCGTCCAGGATCGAGTTCTCGTCGTTGGCGATCTTGCTCGACCACAGGGTGGTGCCGGTGTCGTCGACCACGGTGGCCCAGTGGTGGGCCTTGCCCGCGTCGATGCCGACCCAGACTCGTTGACGCGAGGGTTCCATCCGCTCCTCCAGGCGTTCGACGTCATGCCGTCGGCCCGTGGAACACCCCGTCGTCATCTCCGTAAACAGCGACTCGTGCGCAGATCTCAATCAGCGATCGGAGCGCCCCGGAGGGACGGGCGGCCACTCCTGGCAAGCCACTGAAGGCAAGCCCCCATCAGCCACACCCGGCCCTCCCGGGCCACTTAACAACTTACGGAGCCCCCATGCGTACCGCAGACGAATGCCCCCGCTGGTGCGAGGCAGACCACCTCGACGACCTGGGCCGGAAAGGACTGCGCCACCTCGCGCTCCTCCTCGACCTCGACGAGCGCATCGCGATCTGGGTGACCCGGTCCGATACCTGGGTCGGCCACGTCGGGCCAGAGCGCGTCGAGGTCGCCGTGACCAGGCGCGATGACTCCAAGCGTCACATCTACTGGGACGCCTCGACAGCGCGCGCGACCGCAGACCTGATGGAGCTCATCGGGGCGGACCAGATCAGCCAGGCCCTCCGGCGCGGCGCTGACCTCATCGGAACCAGCCCAACAGAACGCGTGCCTCAGGCACGCTAGAAGCTCCCGTGCCCAGGCAAGGCGGCCCTTTGGGGAAGGTACTGCTGCCGAGCCGGGGCACGGGCAGCCGCCCCGCACAGCGGGGCGGCGGGGGCCGCAGGAGCGATCCTGCGGCCCCTCCTTCCAGCTCCCGCACGATCCGATGACCCCGTGGTCGTGCGGGCGGCCGCACGGAGCGGCCGGGGGCCGCAGGATCCGTCCTGCGGCCCCTCCTCATTCTCTCGGACGCAGAAGGGCCCGGCCGGTGTGTCCTCACCGACCAGACCCGCGTCCGCCTCCAACAGCTCAGAACCCTGGAGACGAACGTGCCCAACACCGTACCCGCCCCTGCCCCCAGCCGCGGGGGCCCGACGATCACCATCAGCGGATCCCTGGCCATCGCCGTGGGCCTGGCCGCCGTCAGCTACGCCCACCTCCTGGAGGCAGTGATGGCCGGCGGCGCCGACCTGTGGGAGGCCATCATCATCGCGGGCACCGTGGACTCCCTGATCCTCATGGCGATCTGCACGATCGCCGACGCGCGCCGCCGCGGCGTCCCCGTGCCCGCTGTCGCTGTCGTCGCCCTCCTGGCGGGGATTGTCGCGACGACAGCCGCCAACCTGTACAGCGGTGTCGCGCACGGGTGGCTCGGTGTCGCCATCTCCCTGTGGGTGCCCGTCGCGGCACTGTTGGCGGAGCAGCTCGTGGCGTGGCTGTTCCGCCAGGGCCGGACGACATCGGCCGCCACCGAGGCGACACAGGCGACCGACAGCGACACTGCGTCAGGCGACACCCAGCCTTCGGCGCCGGACGACTCACGGCCGCCCACACGCCGCGACACGACACGACCGCCGAGCCGCCACGACGACGGACGTGTCGGCGACATCGCGCAGGTCGTCAGCCTCGGGCAGCTCTCGGACCGCGACCGGCAGGTGCTGGCCCTCATCGAGGAGCAGCCGGACATCACCGGTGTGGAGGTGGGCGAGCGTCTGGGCGTTCATGCCCGCACGGGCCAGCGGGCGCTGACCCGTGCGCAGGCGCTCGCCCGAAAGGCCGCGGAGCAGGCGACAGCGGCACCCGACACGGCGACACCGACGGTGTCGTGCGACACGACAGCCGACACGGACGGTCGTGTCGCAGCGGCCACCTGACTGTCGCCGTCCGCGTACCCGGCCTGTGGATAACCGCTCGGGCGACACGGGCTGGGTACGTCCACTGCATGGACGACCTGACTCCCGAAGACCGCGAGCTGCGCGCCTGGCTCGCCGAGCTCCTCGACGACACCGGCTCCACCGGCGCGCACCTCATTGCCGAGGCGCTCGGGCTCGATCCCGATGAACTCTGACCTGCGACAATGGCGGCGTGTCCCATCTTCCTTCGCCGCCCAGTCCCCGCGTGACCGGCTACCCGCGCCGTGCTGCGGCGTGGGTGTGCCTGCTGGTGGACACCACGCTGCTGCGCGCGTGCCCCGCGCTGGCGGCATACCCGCGGGCCGCCGGCCGCGTGGCGTGGGCGACGACGCGCGCGGTCGTCTCGGCCCGCGGCCTGGGCGAGACCGACGCGGTGCTGTCGATGAGCTCGGTCATCTCCCCCGAGCTCCTCGAAGGGTGGTTGCCCGAGGAGGACATCGCTGTCCTCCGCGGCCTGCAGCTGGACATCCGCGAGGTGCCGGACGAGGACGAGTTGAAGCAGCGGCTGATCCTGCTTCGGGAGGCCGGCCCCCGCCTGCCGCGGTACTTCCAGGACTGACCGCGCGCAGCGTCAGCCTCGGGGCCGGCCTCCGCCGGCGCCCTTCCCCGGCCGGGACCGCGCCCAGGCGTCGATGGTGTCGGGGAGCCACACCGGCGACCGGCCGTAGACCTCGTCCGGCGGCGGGAAGTCGCCGGGGCGTGGGGCGCCGTCGCGGCGCCGCTTGACGGCGTGGCGGTGGTAGCCCTCGACGGTCGCCGCCGAGAGCGGACCGCCGTCGCGGCCGGTGATCTTGTGGTGCTCCGCCAGATACCCAGGAAGGTCGGAGAGCGCTAGATACGTTGGCACGTTCACCGTGCCTACGTTACACGTAGGTGCGCGTGCGTCGATAGACGCGCGCGCCCGCCGGGCCGGGATAGCGTCGCGACGGCACCCCGGGACGCACCGAAGGAGGGTGTGCCATGGACGACGCCCACCGGAGCCTGACGTGCCCGAGCCGTGCGTCCGCGCATCGGCCGCAGGCGGTATCGGCCCACCTCGGAGCGCTCGGCGGCGAGCACCCCACTGAGCCGACACGAAGAAGCCCCCGGCGAAGGCGAATTCGAGGGGTCGTCGCAACACAGCTGATCAACTGGCCACGGCCAGGAGCTTAGCCAAACGCTCGGCTGGGGTCTCCCAGCCGAGCGTCTTGCGTGGGCGGGAGTTCAGTTCGGCAGCGACCTCCTTCAGGCGCTCACGGCCGTGCGCGGCCAGGTCAGTGCCCTTGGGGAAGTACTGCCGCAGCAGCCCGTTCGTGTTCTCGTTCGACCCCCGCTGCCAAGGGCTGGAAGGGTCGCAGAAGTAGACCGGCATGCCGGTGGCCATCGAGAACTCGTGGTGCAGCCCCATCTCCGAACCCTGGTCCCAGGTCAGTGACCTGCGCAGATGCTCGGGCAGGGTCGAGACGGTCTCGACCAGGGCGTCACGGACGCTCATCGTGTCGCGCGTTCCGGGCAGGTGGACGAGCATCACGTAGCGGCTGGACCGCTCGACCAGCGTGCCGATCGCCGAACCGTTCTCCTTGCCCACGATCAGATCGCCCTCCCAGTGCCCGGGAACCGCCCGGTCAGCGACCTCGGGCGGGCGCTCGCTGATCATGACCATCGGGTACGGGAAGCGCGGCGTGCGCTGGTCTGGGCGGCGGCGAGGCCGACGCAGGGTGCGGCCGGTGCGCAGCGCCTTGGCCAGCTCGCGGCGCAGCTCGCCGCGGCCCTGGACGTAGAGCGCCTGGTAGATCGTCTCGTGGCACACGTGCATCTCCGCTTGGTCGGGGAAGCTCAGCCTCAGGTGGTGGCTGATCTGCTCCGGACTCCACTTCATGCCCAGGCGGTGCTGGATGATCTCGCGCAGGAGCGGGTTGGCTCCGATCTTGCCGCCCTTGGGGCGGGCCCGCCGGGCTCGCGCTCGGGCGTGTGCGGCGTGGGGGCGGTAGTCGTGGTTGCCGGGGTGGCGGTTGCGGCGGATCTCCCGGCTGATCGTGGAGGGATTCCGGCCCAGCTCGGCGGCGATGGTGCGCACGGACGCCTTCTCACGCCACCGGTCAGCGATGTGGATGCGTTCGTCTTCGCCCAGGTAGCGGCCGGATCGGACCTCGATCTTGCGTGTGAAGCCGGGACCGGTCGAGGTCGCCGGTGCGTCCTTCGCCGGCAGCCTCGACCGCTTCCTACGGCCCTCGGGGCGCCCGTAGCGCCACTCCCGTCCGGTGCGTGGGTTGACGCCCACCATCCGGCTCGCCTGCGTGTTGCTGTAGCCCTGTTCCACCAGGGCAAGGTAGCGCTCACGCTCGATCAGGAGCTTCTTGCGCCCCTGTGGTTTCCGGCTCTCGCGGATCTCGAAGTCGTCCACCGCACCCCTTCAGAGATGGGGTGTTGCAACGACCTCTAGAACTCAAGGAAGCCGGGGGCTGATGAGGGCTCAGTGGATCAGGTGCTCGACGACGAGCACAGCGACGAGGTGGTAGCCGATACCGGCCAGGCAGATGTGCAGCACGGTGAGGGCTCGGCTGGCGATGGTGGGCTTCTTGTCGTCCATGGTGCGACCTCCGTAGGAGCGGAGCGGGTGTGACGGAGCAAGCGGCCATCCCGGCACAAGGGCGCGCGCAACCCGGCCCGACGAAGGAGGGCCGGGTCCCTGCTCTGTTCGCGTCCGCGCCTCGCGCATGGCGACGCCCCGGGGGGTTGTCACACCCGGTCCCCGGGGCGTCTGTCCCGCCAGCGGCGCGGGGAGGTCGCAACCATCGCGCGCGCGGCGGGGGTCTCATTCTACGAGCGCGTCCGCGCCTCGTAGAGGTCTGCGAGGCGTCCGATGTCGGCCGCCTCGGTCGCGCCGACGATCGAGCACGCGGCGCACAGCGCCCTGGTGCGTTCCATCGCCGCTGTCACGCCGGGGCCCCACCGGGTCACGTCAGTGTCCGGCCAGGACTCGCCCCGCTCAGCGAGGATCCCCACGACTACGCCCCACTCCTGCAGCGCCAGATCGGTCATGCGGGCGCGCTCATTCGCCGTACTCACGGATTCTCTCCTTGCTCGTGTCGTGGTGGGTGTCGCCCTCGTCGTCCTGCACCGCGTGGAAGTCGATCCACGTCCGCGCGGCGTCGGCCTCTCCGGCGGCCTCCAGCAGGATGGCCAAGGCCTTGACCTCCTCGCACTGGAGTTTGGGCCCGATCTCGTCGGCCATGTCTCCGGCTGCCCAGACGGTGGTGAACAGCGCCAGCGCCTTGCGCAGGGTCGGCGCCAGGGCGTCGGCCGGGTCCGGGGCGGGGTGCGAGTCGTCGCGTAGGTGGAAGTGCCGGTCGTCCTCCTCGTCGGAGCGCGCGTGCTCGACGAGCCACATCCTGGCGCCCTCGGAGTCGCCGAAGACGGCCAGCGTCTCCGCGAGCGAGTCGGCTTCCGAGCAGGTCAGGGCCGGGCCGACCTTGGCCGCCAGGTCGGCGTGCGACCAGAAGTAGGGGAAGTTGTCGACGGTGTCCTCGTCCACCAGGGCCACGCGCGGGGCGCGTGCGTAGTCGATTTCCATCAGTGAGTCCTTCCTGTGGGCGGCGGGGCCGGGAGCGGACCGGCCCCGCTGGGCCCCGGCTGGGTGCCGGGGCCCGTGGTGGTTCAGGCGGCGAGCCGGAAGGCGTCGAACGCCTTCGTCTTCAGCGCTGTGATGGCGGGCTGGACGAGGATGCGCTCGGCGCGGGCGACGGTCGCGGCGTCGCCGTGCTTGCCCTTGACCGGCGCGTAGTGGTCGAGGTATTCGACGACGGACTGGTATCCGGCCCACGCGGTGCCTCGGATGGACTCCTGGGTGTCGGCCTCGACGAACAGCTCGTTCACGTCCGCGAGGATCCGGGCACGGTTGGTGAGCTTGCGTTCGGTGGGGTCCTTGGGCTCGGGCCACAGCTCACGGCCGACGATGTCCATGAACCGGCCGTCGGTGAGCGCCTGGTCGAGCATGCGCTCGGCCTCGGTCTCGAACTCCTCCAGGTAGGTCCAGGTCATCCCGAGCGCCTCGCGGGCAGCAGCGATGCGACCCCGGGCGCCGGAGGTGTGCCGGATGGCGTAGACGCTCCGAGCGTCGGCCAGTGCGGCGGCCTGGGTGTTGGCGCACACGACCCTGACCGGGGAGACCAGCAACCGCATGGCGGCGGACCCGTCGTGACTGTTGAGCGCGGCCAGGTAGAGGTCGAGCTCGTCGGTCCCGGCGACCTTCATGCTCTGGGGTAGGCGCATGGTCACGAACACCTCGCGGCCCTCGCGCAGGGACCCGGCGGTCTCGAAGTGCGCGCCGGACTCGTCGGTGATGGTGTCGAGGACCTCGGTGAGCTCCTCGTTCTGGATCGGCTGGTAGCGGCCCTTGACGACGCCGAGGACGTCGGGGCGGCCGGTCTCGGGGTGGGTGCGGACGGTGGCGTAGGCGTCGGGCACGGCCAGCGTGGCGCCGCTCTCGGTGATGGACAGCGGGCTGGTGTGGACGTTCCATCTGTCCAGCCGCGCGGTGCGCAGGGCGGTGGCGGCGTCGAAGGTGTCGGGGAGGGTGACGCCGAGCTTGTGCCAGGCGTCGGTGTGGGCGGAGACGAAGGAAGCGGTGCCGTCGGAGAACCTCTCCAGTTCGTGAGCCATGGGGTGCGACCTCTCGTGAGAGCGAAACAGAAACCTTGACACGTTCACCGTGTCTATGTTAATAGTACCCGGTTATGTCCGAATTAACCACGCTTAGCGTGTCTAAGTTTTGGCCCCGCACGCCCGGACGGAAAGCGCGCGGGACCGGCCTTCAGGCCCCGGCGGCCTCAGCCTCCTGGCCGTAGACCCGGCGGTAGCCTCGGGCATCGAGCCGTCCCCGCAGGGCGTTAGCGCCGCTGGTAGTCATGCGCCGAGTGGTGGCCAGAGTCCGCGTGCGGCCGTCGCTGAAGTAGTGCTGCTCGCGCCACCCCCCAGCCAGGACCGGCTTGAGGATCACCGAGAAGGTCACGCCATCCGCCTCGCGGACGTAGACCTCGGTGACGCGCTCGGCATGGTCCGCCTTGGTGGGCAGGTTGCGGAACAGGATCACCGCGAGCCGGTGGTAGCAGCGCATCCCCTCCCCGAGCACGTAGGCCGGGCAGGTGCACACGTCGGGGGTGGTCATGTAGCAGGTCTCGCCGTCGGTCGACATGACCGAATACACGTCTTCGTGGATGGGGTGGATGGTGCCCCGGTCGAGCAGGGTAAGGGCCTTGCTCTGCTGGTCGGTGGTCCAGGTGATGTGCGTGCGCGTCATGGTTGCGACCTCCCGCGATGTAACCTTGACACGTTCACCGTGTCTATGTTTAAGTGTACCCGAGTGCGCCCAAATTATCCACGCTTACCGTGTCTAAGTTTTGGGTTCCCCGAGAGCTTCGTCTTTGCCGTGTCTTGCCAGGTCAGAGGCACCATGGAGAGGGGGTGATGGTCATGGCTGGCACGGTGTGGAAGGGTGCCCTCAGCGTGGGACTGCTGTCCATCGCGGTCCGGCTGTACAGCGCGCGTGAGCGGCACGGACCGACCATGCACCAGTTCGTGCGCGGCACCGACCACCGCGTGCGCAACCGGCGGGTCGACGAGGAGACCGGCGACGAGGTGCCACCGGACGGCATCGTCAAGGGCGCGCTCGTGGGCTACGACGAGTACGTCATCCTGGAGCCCCAGGAGCTCGCCGCCCTCATGCCGGGCAAGTCCCGGACATTGGAGATCTCCGCGTTCATCCCCTCCGGGGCCGTCGACCCCCTCTGGTACGCCAACGCCTACTTCATTTCGCCGGCCGACCGGGCGGGCGTGCGACCGTACCGGCTCCTGCACACGGTGCTGGAGGAGACCGGCCGGGTCGGCCTGGCCACGATGGTGATGCGCGAGCGCGAGCACCTGGTGCTCGTCGGTCCCCAGCTGGGCGTGCTCACCGCGGCCACGCTGTACTGGCCGGACGAGGTCCGCTCCCCTGCGGACGTCATGCCCGCGGTGCCGCGCGAGGCGGATCTACTGGAGCGCGATCTCGGCCTCGCGCGCCAGTTGGTGGACGTGATGGCGGACGACTGGCAGCCGGCGGAGTACGAGGACGTCTACGCGCGGCGGGTCGACGAGCTGATATCGGCGAAATCCGAGGGCAGGACCGTCAGCTACGGAGCGCCACCCGGGCCGAGCGGGAAGGTCGTCCAGATCACCGAGGCCTTGCGAGAGACGCTGGAGGCGCGCAGGGGAGGGCGCGCGCCTGCGCCGCGCTCGGAGCTCACGAAGAAGGAGCTGTTGCGCCGCGCTCAGGAGCTCGGCGTGCCGGGGCGGTCGAAGATGTCCCGGGACGAACTTGAGCAAGCGGTCCAACGCGCGTCCGCGTGACGGGCCCCAGACAGCACGAAGCCGCCCCGCCCACCGTGATGGTGGACGGGGCGTTCGCGTAGGCGTGGGTCAGCCGAACATGCGCCCCCACGTGTTCGGGCCGGTGAGCCCATCGACAGCGCGGCCGGTGAACCCGGCCTTGCGCTGCCACGCGGTCACGGCCGCCTTGGTCTTAGGCCCGTACCGGCCGTCCTTCTTCGCGCCGACCTTGCCCTGGATCTCCTTGATGTGTGGTCGGTCGGCCGGCCAGTAGTACCCGGAGTGGTTCCGGTCGTCCGAGGACGGTGGGCCGAACCAGTGTCCGCGTGCCAGTGGGAACGGCTTCGCCGGGGGCTTCGGTGCGCTGCCGCCGATCCGCTTCAGGTACGCGGCCTCGGTGACCTTGCCCCACAGCCCGTCGACCGTGACGCCGAGTTCCTCCTGCAGCCACTCCACGCCCTTGAGCGTGAGCGGCCCGAAGACGTCGTCGACATCCAGCTCGGGCTCATAGCCGAGTCGGTTGACGGCCTTCTGCTGCTCGTCGACCGGCCGCACCGTGGTCATGTGCGGGACGGTCACCGACCCTCCGCCGGGCGCTGGAGTGCCTGACCCGGATCCGGCCAGGGTGCCGTTGGCGATGAGCCGCTTGGTCGGCGTCCCAGGGCAGCTCGTGGACACGAACTGGTAGTGCCCGCGGATCGCTGCAGCGACGGCGCGCCGCTGCCGGATGTAGGTGCGGCAGTCCCGCCACGCCTGGATCTGCAGGTCGGTGGGCTGCTCGCCGCCGCCGACCATCATCTGGATGCTGTACCAGGTGCTGTTGCCGCCGGGCTGGGCGGCCTGCTGGTGGCTCAAGCCCCTGCCCTCGAACACATACCCATGAGGACAGGCCAGGAACGCGTAGCCGATTCCCGCCCAGCCCTGGTTCAGGTGCTGGCGGTGGACCCGGCGGACGTAGTCGTAGCAGGCGGCGTGGGGCTTGCCGGGCTTGATCAGCCCGATGGCGCCGCCGTTGTAGTGGGCCACGCACCCTCGGGTCGGGTTGGCGTACCCGCCGATGCTGGCCGGCCCGCCCCACATTCTGCGGGTGACGAGTTTCATCGGTCAGCCCTGCTCGTCGTCGGCGACCATGTCGGTGCCGAGGTGGACGTCGAGGAACGCCGTGTCCGCGGCCTTCACGGTGCGGGGCGAGTACACGCTGGCGCGGCCGAGCAGGGTGACCAGGACCGCGACGATGCCCTCGATGTAGTTCTCACCGAAGACCTCGGTGAAGGACTGGCCGTTGACGAGCATCTCGTAGCCGAGGAACAGCACGGCGACGCCGAAGGCGATGTAGGCGAGCGGCTCCTTGGTGGGGCGCAGGTGCTCGCGGACGGTGTCGAACAGGGTGTGCAGGGCGGACATGGTGATCTCCTTGCGGTTGCCGGGCGGGCCCCGGGCGTGCGAAAGCCCCGCTCGGTGGCGGGGCTTGCAGGGGTGGTCAGGTCTGGTCGGCGCTCAGGGTCGGCGCCGGCCTGGGGAAGGGGGAGGCTGGCCTGCGTCGTCGTCAGGACGGTCGCGGCTGCGGAAGCGCACCCGCCGGTACAGCGCCCACGTGGTCGCGATCGTGAGGGCGCCCGCCGAGTACACGGTCAGGCGCACGATGCTGCGGCCGGGGTAGTCGCCGGCGAAGAGGTGGATGGCCACCAGGGTGAGGAGCGCGGTGAGCACCACCAGCCCGGTGACGAACAGTCGGCCGCCACCGGAGCGGTGCCAGGTGCCGCCGCTGAGGTAGTCGATCAGGAATCCCCAGGTGAGCAGGGCGGCTAGGAGCGCCACCCAGTTCCCGAGCTCATACATCACCGCGGCCTCCTTCGAGGATGTGCAGGAACAGGTCTCCGAAGTGGTTGCGGCGCTGGTGCTCGTGGTGCCGTGCGATCACCTCCCGCACTTCGGGGTCCCGGGCGCGCGCGTCAGCGAGCGACGCCTCGGTGGCGGACTTCATCTGTTCCAGCTCGGTGTCGGTGACGGGCGGGTCCGGTGTGCGGTGGCGGTGGCACAGGCGGCGCAGGCGCTTCCACTTCATCGGTCATCGCCCTCCTCGGGCGGTGGGGAAGAGGTGGCCACGTCGCGTAGCGCGTCGATTGCGGAGGCGCTGGTCTTGGCGGCCTCGGTGAGCGACGCCGTCTGGGCCGCTAGCAGGTCACCGCGTTCCCGTTCCGCCAGGTACAGCTCACGCATCTGCTGCAGCTGGGCATCCCGGGAGGCCACGATCCGGTCATGGGTCGCGGCCGGCATGAGTCGTCCGGTGATCAGGGCGTAGAGGACGTAGGCGACCGCGCTGCCGAATATGCCGACGAGACCGATGTCAGCGAACGGCAGGAACGCCGCGAGCTCGGCCACACGTCACCTCGGGGACAGGATGTCGGCGAGCCTGTCGGCCAGGTAGGCGTAGCCCTTGCCGGACAGGTGCACCTGGTCGGCGTACAGGCCCCAGTTGGGGCTGTCGGCTTGGTCGGGCATCCGCGGCCCGAGCGTGAGGTCGGCGACGGTCACGAGCGGGTCCGTCCGCGCCAGGGAGTGTGCCTCGGCGACGTAGGCGTCCCAGGTGTGGGCGAAGGGGCCGTCACCGCGGGCGGCGTGCATCGCCAGCAGGATGGGCGGGAACGGCACCGGGACCGTGTTCGCGCCGCGCAGGGCGGCGATGAGCGCGGAGACGTTGGTGCGGAACGTCGACGGCGCGGTGCCCGCCCACTGGTCGTTCGCGCCGAGCATGATCACGATCAGGCCCGGGTTCAGGGCGCCGATCGCGGAGGGCCACTTGTCCGCGTCGGTCGGCGTCGACCAGGTGGTGCTCTCCCACCCGAAGTGGGAGGCGTCGTGGACGGTGACCCCGGCGGCCTCGTCGCCGTCGTACTCGATGACTCCGGACACGATCTGCTTGAACGCCGCGGTGACCGCCTCGATCTCCAGGGTGTGCGGGCCGGACGTTCCCAGGGTGACGCGGGTGAGCTGCCCGTCCTGGCTGGTGCCGGAGGTGTCCACGGATGTCCACGCCCCGCCGTCGACCCGGTACCGGAACGTCCCGGACAGGGAGGACCGGCCCCACAGGATGTCGACCGCGGTGCCCTGCAGGGCGCTGTACGTGATCAGGTCGGGGGTGCCGTCACCGTCCAGGAACGGCGTGTGCCTCTTCGGTCCCCACCCGGTGTCGTAGGTCGGGCCGCCGGTGACGGTGGCGGGCCAGGTGTAGGAGATGGAGCCCGTCGAGGCGGCGCCGATGAATCCGCGGCCGCCGGTTACCCCCGCGGTCGGGAACCGCGCGCGCAACAGCTCGCGCAGTCGGGCCGGCCAGGTGTGCGCGTAATCGGTGGCGCCCTGGCCCTCGGTGATGGAGTCGCCGACGCACACGACGTTGGCGCGCGCGAAGTGGCGGTTGGCCAGGGAGGCGTGCCAGCCCATGAGCGCGGTGGTGGACCCGTCGGGGCGCCACGTGGCCGTCTCGGTGTCGTAGGACAGCGAGCTGCCGCCCTTGACGTCGGAGGTCCCCGGGTCCGCCGCGGCGTCGGCGAGTGTGGCGACGCCGGTGCCGTGGGGGTTGGCTTCGGAGGTGTGCGTGGACAGGTCGTCGGAGACCATGGTCAGGTCTTCGCCGATGTCGATGGCGACCGCGCGCCGGCGCGGCCCCGCCCCGGCGTTGGCGTCGAGGTAGACCGAGCGCACCTCATCGGGTCCCATGAACTCCTGCACCGCGCCCACAGCGTCCGCGGTCAGTTCCCCGCCGGGGATTTCGGTGACGCCGTCGGTGTCGGTCAGGTCGGTGTACTGGGCGCCGCCGCTGGAGGCGTTCCACGCGGTGACGGCCGCTCCGGGTTGGAGCGTGGCGGCGTTGTCGGCGCCCAGGGTGATGACGTAGTCGGCGATGCCGCCGAACAGGTGCCGAGCCATGGCCACCGTCCTTTCAGGGCTTGAGGTAGGTGACAGTGGTGCGCAGGTGGTGGCCGATGGACACGTCTCTGTCGTGCCAGCGCACCCAGACCTCGCCGTCAGCGTTGACCTGCAGGCGTGCGCTGGCGCCGTTGCTGAACTGGCAGGGGAAGTACCGGTTTCCTGGAGGCCTCAACGTGGACGAGATTGCGTTGCAGATCTTCGACCCGTCGGTGTCCGAGGTCGGGAAGTTCAGGTTCGTGCGGCGCACGTTGATGACGAGCTGGACGAGGGCGCCGATCCGCCGGCCGAACCTTCCGCCGCTCGCGTCCTCCCACGTGGAGAATCCAGAGGGCAGGGTGATGTCGCCGGTGTCCTCATACAGCAGGCGCCGGGCGCCGCCGTCCCAGAACCGCATGCGTCCGGTGTCGCGCTCGTACTGGATCTCGCCCAGGCGCGGGAACGGGTTCGGCGTCGCCGAGTCGACCGGGCGGACGCGGGTGCCGACGTAGAGCTCGTCGCGGGTGACCGTCACCGACGACGCGCTGTCGGGGACCACGACGCGGGCCAGCGGAGTCTCGAACACCCCGGTGTCACCCGGGTCCTGCGTCAGGGCGGGCGCGCCGGCGCCGGGCGTGCCCTCCTTGACGACGGCGCGCACGTCCCAGGTGGACCGGTCCAGGCGCAGCACCACCCGGTCGGTACGGGTTGAACCGGAGGAGTTGCTGCTGATGGTGAGCGGGTCGTCGACGGTGCCGGACGTCCAGGCGTGCCCGCGCACCGAGGCGTACTTGCTCGCGCGGACCAGGACCTGCAGGCCGGTGCCCGCGGTGACGACGCCGGTCTCGCTGGGGTCGCCGAGCACACCGTCGTCGGAGAAGCGTGAGGCCAGCCGCTCGTACTCGGCGTCGGTGACGTTGCGGCTGTTGTAGTTCGGGGACGGCCACGAGTTCTGAGCCATCGTTCACCTGCTCGCTTCCAGTCGGCCCAGGCGGCGCCCGAGGTCGCGGATCAGTCGTACGGTCTGCGGGTCGGAGGTGGCCTCCGCGGACCCGATGAGGCTGGAGACGTACTCGCCGCCGTTGGGTGTGGCCTGCAGGTGGATGGAGCGGACCACGTCGGTCACCTCCAGCCCGGTGGGCAGCTCGACGGTGACCCGGTCGCCGAGGAAGAAGTCGTGCCCGGCCTTGAGGTCCTCGGTGTCGACGGTGACGGTGGCCAGCTCGACGGGCGCCGATCCGCCGGCCAACTCCTCGTTGCCGGCGTTGGTCAGCTCGCCGTTGGTGTCGTCGGCAATCGACGATTGGTCAACGAACTTCTCGACCCGCCACCAGCTGTCCGCGGCGGTGGTGTCGGCGACCTCGGTGTAGGTGCGTGCGGCGTCCTCGCCGCCGGCGACCAGGGCGTGGGTGACGCTGGGCGCGGACTGTTTGAACTGCACCGAGCGCAGGTTGCCGAGGCCGCGGGAGAACCGGGCAGTGCCGGTCAGGTCGGCGGGCTGGTAGACACCGAACACGATCTGCGTGCCGTCCTGGCGGGTGCGGAACCCGATCGCGCCGCCGTTGACCGCGGCCCGGCGGCAGGCGGCCAGCAGCCCCTCGAAGCGGGTGTTGACCGAGGTGTCGGTGCCGACCCCGGCGAGCGTGTCGAGCACCAGGTGGGGGATCTGCCGTGCGGCCAGAGCGCCGGGCCCGCAGTTCTCGTCGACCAGGGTGCGGATGATGGTCTCGGCGTTGGTGTTGAGGATCTGCCGGGAATCGGTGGTCGGCTGGCTGCCCCAGGCCAGGGCCGGGTCGGGCCAGGTGATGTACCCGGCGATCCGCGCCAGGTCGTCGGAGAAGCTGACCGACACCTTGCCGGGGTCGGGCTCGGAGGAGTCGCCGACGGACCAGGCGTAGTCCTGGGGGATCTCCAGGGGGCCGGCGCACCAGAAGGCCTGGTCGCGGATCACGACGATCCGGTTGCCGGGCTGGAGTTGGGCCATCACCTCGGGGTGCGCGGGCAGCTCGACGCTGCCGCTGGCGGGTTCGTTGAACCGCAGGGTGCTGTCGAGGTTGGTCCACCCGTCGATGGGGTCGCCCTGCACCACCAGGTCCTCGTCGGTGATGAGCAGCTGAATCGCCATGTCAGGCCGTCTCGTAGCGGGCCGACGCGGACAGGTCCACCGCGGACCCGGGGCTGGATCCGTCGAGCTGGAAGACGACCGGGTTGTCGCCGGGCTGCAGCGGCCACAGCTGCGCTCCGGGCCAGTCGAGGGCGCCGACCCAGTTGTCGGTCCCGCCCTGCACGGTGGTCGCGACGGTGACTGTGCCGCCGGTCAGCCCGGAGGGGGTGACCACGACCTCGTCGACGTCCACGCCCAGGTACCGGCCGGTGAAGGCCAGCGTGACGGTAGCGGGCAGCGGCCCGCCGGTCACCAGGACCTCGTCGGGGTCGATGGCGACCAGTCCTTCGAGGGCGGCCTGCACTGTTGCGGCGTCGGCGTCATGCGCAATGGGCACGGTGGTCTCCGAGCCCAGGGTGATGGTGATGGTCCCGGCAGTCGCGCCGCCGAGGTTGATGGTCTGCTGCTCGACGGACTTCTTGCGCACCCGCGGGGGGTCGGTGGTGACCACGACCTGCTCGTGTGCGAGCAGGCTGCCGCCGACCGAGGCAGGATCGAGGGTGAAGGACTCGCCGGTGTCGGACTGGGTGAACGTCACCAGGCTCGCCGGTCCGGTGATCGTCCATTCGGGCCAGGCCACCACGTCACCCGGGTTCATCAGGGTGGTGGAGCCGAGCACCTGCCCGGAGGACACCGACGGGTAGGGCTGGAGGAAGTCCTCGCCCGTGCCGTGCTCGCGGTGCTCGGTGAGCGGCACCGAGTCGATCCAGTACGGGTCCTCGCACATGAGCGACAGCACCGCGGAGTCGGAGACGATGCCGGTGCCCTGCGCGCCTTGCCCCTCATACCCCGCGGAGTAGTGCACGCGGATGTGCCGGCGGGTGCCGTCCGGGCGGGCGATCTCCAACGTGCCCGCACCGCGTCGCAGCGTGTCGGTGAAGGCGCGCGCGAGCGCCCGCCATCGGGACAGGAACTCCGTGTGCGTCTCGCCGTAGACGTGCAGCGGCCACACCACGGTGCGCTCCTGCGGCTGGGCGTGCCGCAGGCGCACCCCGCCGCGCGGGTGCGCGTCCGTGGTCAGGTCATACGGTGCGGCCCCCAGCCCCGACACGCCGTCGGCGAGTGTGAACCAGCCGCGCTGGCTGTCTGTGAGCTGCCACGACCGCCCGGTCGGGTCCGTGTACACGGCCGTCGCGAATCCGATCTCGGGCAGGACCACGCCACCGGAGTGTTCACCCGCGATGATCGGCACAGCTCGACCTCCTTACCGTGGGCGTCCGACTCGGGCGCGGGCCTCCTGGCGACGCTGCAGGACCTCCAGGTCGTGCACGCTCATGTCGAGGGTGCGCGGGTAGATGTTGTAGGTGTCCCGGCTGTCGGCGCCCCGCCCGGCCAGGGTGGAGATGTCCGACCACTGGCGCTGCGTCAAGACGGGCTCGGGCTTCCTCGTGCCGTTGATGAGCGAGGTGGCGCCGGGCTGGGCGTAGCCGCCGGAGTCGTAGAAGAAGCTGGGGCCTCCTCCGGCGGTGGAGTCCGACGCGACGGGCCGGAACCCGTATTTGGTCGAGAAGAGGCGGTCGTTGGCGCCGCGGGCGGAACGGCCCACGACGACACCTCGGCCGCCCCGGGACTCAACATTGACCCCCATCAATGTTCCGGCCGTGTGGCCTACGCCACTGTGCGTGATGCCAACCTGGTAGGGGGAGCGCAGGCCGCGCACCCATCCGGGCGGGGCGTTGCCGCCCTGGAAGGCATGCGTCGAGTAGCGGCGGAAGTACGGTCCGACGCCCCTGATGGAGTTTTCGATGCTCCCCGTGAAACCGCTGCAGTCGAATCCGTGCGGTCCCGCACCGCCCCACACGTAGGGGTCGCCGTGCTGGGAGCGCGCGAACCGGGCGGCCCGGCGCAGGCGCGCCGACGCCGAGTCCAGGCCGGCCCAGTCGTCAGCACCTCCGGCCATCGACGCGGCGTAGTCGGAGTCGGCCCTGCCGAAACGGCTGAGCATCTTGTCGCGGATCCCGACGACCATCCTGTACGGGATCCCGGCGAAGTCCTGCTTGGAACCGAACCGGTCCTTGACCCGGTCCCGCAGCCGGTTCAGCGGCGCGGTGGCCCAGTCCTTGAGCTTGCCGACGACGCTGTCCCACTTGGAGGCGATCCACTCGCCGACGATGCCTCCGCGGGCGAAGCCGTCGATGGGCGGCTGGCCGCGCTTGATGGCCATCGGTGTGGCGGCCACACGGGCGCGGCGCTCCTGGGCGTACCGGCGCAGCGCGCCCACGCCGCCCCGGACGCCGACGGAGTTCCACGTCAACAATTCCCGCCGGAGCGCGGGAACGCGCATCGCCTCGGAAATCGCGACGCCCTCACCCTTGCGGGCGCGGATCACCTGGTCGTCACCCTGGCGCCAGGTCGAGTACCCGGGAAGCACACCACCGCGCGCGAATCCGCGCGGCAGGCTCATTGTAGAAAGGCGGTTAATTCCAGGAACCTTGTCGGCCACCTTATTCCAAAGGCCGACAATTCCACGGTTGTACACCGTCTGAATTACGAATCGAACGGGCGCCTTTGCGACGTCCTGCAATTTCGTCCAGGCCGTTTTCACGCCTTCGCGGGCCCGCTCGAAAGCTGAAATGACCTTTGATCGCAGCGTGTCGACCGCTCCG
Organism: Nocardiopsis sp. YSL2; assembly: GCF_030555055.1. Lineage (NCBI taxonomy): Bacteria > Bacillati > Actinomycetota > Actinomycetes > Streptosporangiales > Nocardiopsidaceae > Nocardiopsis > Nocardiopsis sp. YSL2. Next base: position 5,993 of record NZ_JAMOAO010000002.1, on the reverse strand, counting down.
GCGACCCGGTCACGGAGCTGCTGGGCACGGCTGACCACCCAGTCGCGCAGCGCCGCGGCGATGGCCACACCCCGGTCCCTCAGGGCGGTCAGGATGGCCACGGCCCGATCGCGCAGGCCGGTCACGCGCGCCACGGCGCGGTCACGAAGCTCGGTCGCCCGCGCGACGATCCAGTCCCGGGCCTTGGCCACCAGAGCGGTGGCCCGGTCGCGCAGGCCGGTCACGGCCCCCACGGTGCGGTCTCGCAGGCTGATGGCGCGGCGGACGACCCAGTCGACCAGGGCCTGCCAGAGCGCGGACACCTTGGTGCGGATCCACTGCCAGGCCGCGGCCGTCTTGGCGCGCAGGGTGTCCCAGTGGCGGATGATCAGCCCGACCGGATGGAATTTGAAGAACAGCCCGATCAGGAAATTGACGGCTGTGACGATCGCGTTCTTCACGAAGTTGAACGCCGCGAGCGTGGCCGCCTTGATCTGGTCCCAGTAGCGGATCACCAGACCGATCGCGATTCCGATCGGGCCGGTGATGATCGCGAGCAGCAGCGGCCAGTTCGACTTCACCCATTCCCACACGAACTTGATGGCGCCCCAGACCGCATCAAAAGCGGCGGTCACGATCGTGCGGAAGGTCTCCGAATTCCGCCACAAAAGAACAATGGCTGCAATGACGGCAATGATCGCGATAACGATGAGCCCTAATGGGTTGGCCGACATCGCCAAATTCAGCGCCCATTGTGCTGCCGTCCAGATTCCCGTCGCGATGGCGACGGCGCGCTGGACAACGGCCTGGCCCAGGATCGCGGCGCGCGCGGCGACCGCGCGGACGGCGATCTTGGTGTACTCGACCGCGACCAGGCCCAGGGTGCGCAGGAAGCCGCCGGCCGCGGCGGCCTTCTGGGCAGCGCCGACCGCGAGGATGCGCGCCCGCGCCACTCCGGCCTTCACGCCGATCTTGGTGTACTCGACCGCGACGAGGCCGAGCGTGCGCATGAATCCGGCCATGCTGCCGATCTGGCGGCCAGCCGCGCCGCCGAAGGTGCGCACGGCCGCCCCCGCGCGGGAGGCGCGCGAGGCGTTCTCTCCCAGCGCGGCCGACCCGCGGATGAGGCCGCCGGTGAAGCGGGCCGTACCGGCGACCGCGCCGATGGCGGCCCCGCCGACGCGGGTGATGCCGCCGGCCACGAAGGACAGCGGGCCGGCCGCGATGGCCACGGCCGCGATGCCCAGCGCCAGGCGCTGGGTGGCGGGCTCGGCGTCGTTGAACAGGGTGACGGCGCTGCCGAGGGCGGTGACCAGATCGCCCTGCAGGGACCGCTTGAACAGCTCCAGCTCGTGCGCCGGCCCGTTGCGGACGGTGTCCCCGACCTGCTCGGCTGCCCCGCTGAACTCGCCCAGCTCGCCGGCGGCCGTGGAGGGGTCCATGGCGAACAGGGCGTCGCCCAAATCTTCGGCTTGGGTGCCGAAGAGGGCGGTCGCGGCCTCCGCTCGCGCGACCGGGTCCTCGATGTCGCGGAGCCGGTCCAGGGTGGTGTCCAGGGCGGCCGTCGCCGACGCGCCGCCCTCGCCGAAATCGGCCGCCATGTCCGAAGCGCTCAGGCCCAGGGCCTCGAACCCCGCCTGAGTGGTGTCCGACCCGTCGACAGCCCGGATCGAGAATTCCTTGATGGCGTCCGCAGCGATGTCGGCGTCACGGGCTCCGGCCTGGATGGCCTGGTTCATCAGGCCGACCGAGGTGGCCCCGTCCAGACCCGCCTTGCGGAACTGGGTGCCGTACTCGTTGATGACTTCCAGGAAGTCGCCGCCCTTGTCGACGCCGCCCTGGAATCCAGCGGTGATGAGGTCGAACGCCTCGTCGGCGCTGTCCGCGAGCCCGGTCCTGAGGAGCTGGGAGACCGCGTTGGTGACGCCGCCCAAATCCTGCTCGAAGGTGGTCGCGACATCGGACGCCTTGGTGGCCAGCTCTTCCAACTGGGCATTTGTGGCGTCCGGCGGGGCGAGCCCGGACTGCATCACCGTGCGGATCGCAGCCGCGGCGTCCTCGAAGGTGGCCGTGACGCCATCGGCGTACAGCTCACCGGCGATCCTGCCGTGCCGCTCCGCGACGGGCCCGGTCGTGCCGAGCTGCGCCTGCAGCAGGTTGCCGGCCTTCATCCGGCCGAGGGCGTCGGTGATGCCCGTGACGAGCACCGCTCCGGCGACGACACCGGCCGCGGCGGCGCCTGCCTTGATGCGGTCCTTCAGGCCACTGCCCGCCGCCTTGCCGGCGCGCTCGCCTGCGTCAGCGGCGGGCTGGACGAGCTGCTGGCGGAGCTCGTCGGAGACGCCCCGCATGGACGGGATGACCTGGAGCGAGGCGTATCCGACGTTGGCCACGGCGAAGCACCCCCCGTCCGGTCGTCATGTGTTGGTGTGCTGGCCGGGCGGGCTGTGCACGGTGTGGCGGAGTCTCAGGCGGTGTCGAGGTCCTCGTCGGGCGCCGGTTCGGCCGCGCTGCAGTGCGCGAGCCAGGCCTTCCAGAGGGGGCGCACCTTGTACTGGGGCAGGCCCAGCGCGCGGAACTCGGCGTACTGCTCGCCCAGGGCGACGCGCAGTGAGCCGGTCATGGCTCGGGAGTCGCCGCCCTCGGCGGTGGCGTCGACGAGTTCCCAGGCGTCCAGGTCCTGGAGGTGGGCGAGCTGGAAGGACTTGCCGCACCACTTGACGCGGAACGGTGTCAGGTCGACGTGCGGTGGGACGGCGTCGAGGTCGAACACCTCGGGGTTGTCAGGCATGGGCGGGCCTCACTCTCATTCGGTTTCGGTGGCCGGTGCTTCTTCGGTGACCTCCAGGCCGGCGGACCGCGCGGCCTGGTACAGCTCCTCGCTGCGGTCCTCGGAGGACAGGACGGTGACGGAGGCGGCCCTGCGGTCGGTGGTGTAGCCCTTGTAGACAACCCGCTCGCCCTTGCCCACACGGGACCGGGTGGCCGCGGCCACCTGCACCGCGGTGCCGTTCATGACGTCGCGCATCTCCGGGGACTTCAGCACCTCGGCGATGCCTTCCTCGTCCAGCTCGAAGTCGATCAGGGCCACGGCTACTCCTCCGGTTGTGCGGCGGGTGTGCGGATGCGCTGGGCGGTGTAGCGCTCATCGGGCGCGAGCGCCGTGTCGGCCATGGAGGGCCGCCGCTCCTCGCGGGCACGCCCGAGCTCGGCGAGCAGGTGGGCCCGTTTGCGCTGGCGGTCCCTGCGCTTGACTCGGTCCTGCGCGGTGACCGGCCGCTTGAGCGGCTTGGGCGGCTTGGCCTTACCGCCCGCCGAGTTGATCACCGCGGCGATCATCTCCCCGAGCCGGTCGACGGCAAGGGTGAGCCGCTCCACCTCGGGCGACCACTCGGTCAGCGGCGGCGCGCTCGAACCGGTGGGCTCCGGGGCGTCCTCCGCGAGCTCGTCGTCGTTGGCCATCGCCGCGGCCAGGTGGGAGGTGCGCGGCAGGTGGTCGACGATGTTGAGTAGGAACCGCCACCTGCGGGAGGTCCACAGTGCGGCGAGGTCCCACCCGATGAGGGCGAGGTCAGCCTCGATCTGGTTCCGGTAGCGGGTCAGGAGCCAGACGAGGCGTTGCCTTCCCCCCGGGTGCCGTAGTACTGGCTGTAGTGGGCTTCCATCCGGTCGTTGAGGATCTTCATCTTCCACATGGGCATGCGGATCTTCTTGAACTCGGCGTACTGGTCGCCCAAGAGCGGCTTCAGGGACCCCTCGATGTCGTGCATGTCGATGAGGACCTGGTCCTGCCAGTCCTCATCCATGGGGTCAGACAGGGTGAAGACCTTGCCACCGAGGCGGACCGCGAAGGGCTTGACCTCGCCGTCCTTCTCCAGGGCGTCGAGGTCGAACACGTCTCGGGGACGGACGGCGGGCTTGCGCTGCGGTGGGCGCTGGCTACTGCTGCGTGCGGCCATGGGCGGGCTCCACTCCTACTCGGTGTCGGTGTCGGCGGCGCGGGTGCGGCGCCGGGGTGGTGTGTTCGGCCGGTCCGGCTGATCCGGTCGGCTGGGGCGGCCCTGTGGCGGGCCGGACTCGGCTGAGCGGCCGTGGATGCGGGCCTTGCGTTCCTCGACGCGCTGCTTGGCCTCGGCGTCGGCGGCACGCGCCCGCTCCAGGCGCTCGGCGGCGGCCTTGTTGTGCTCTGCGGCCGACTCCAGTTCGGGGCGGGGCCGCCAGCCGTGGGTGCGCAGCCGCACCTCGACGACCGGGTCGTCCGTGAACTGGGTGGCGCCGTCGGGCGAGACGTACTCCGTGGACATGGACGCTCCTCACTGGAACGGGCAGAAGTGGGGCCGCGGCGGCCGGCGCCCGCCCGGCATACCGGCCGCCGCGGCGATCAGGGGGACGGCGCGATGTCGCAGCCGTCGGTGGTGCAGGCGGTGATCGTGCCGATGGGGGTGACGCCGTCGGCGTGGACCCACAGCACGTCCGCGCGCACGAGCGCGGGCAGGTGGCAGTCCTGGCACAGCTCGTCGACGGGCTCGGGCGTGCCCACGTCGATGCGCAGGCGCATGGCGCAGGCGGCCACGGTCAGAACCCCATCGCGGACAGCAGGGCTTCCCAGCCGGGACCGCCGAAGTAGAACCGCTCGCTGTATCCCACGGACGAGTCCATGTAGGCGGTGAGGGTGACCGGCCAGCCCAGCGCCGAGTCGTCGGAGCTCTGAAATGCCTGGTCGTCCTTGTCGGACACGCTGGCCCGGGGCAGGAAACGGGCGATGTAGATCTCTCCCGCGTCGGCCAGGTCCACGCCGATGGTCAGCACCCGCCAGAACCGGAGCGGAGGCCGGTCCGGCTTGGAGATCGCGACCTCACCCGAGGTGGGGTCGGGGACGACGGCGGTCATGTCGGCGCCGGTGTACAACCCGAGGGTGTGCTTGTTGGTTTCCTGCAGGTTGACCTGCAGGGTGGTGACGTCGCTGGTGATGTCGCGACGGGTGGGCTCGACCGCGCCCCACGACGTGATGTCGCTGGAGCTGACGTCCGCGGAGAACTGCGGCCCATCGTCCGACATCCAGCCCAGGTCGTTGTATCCGGCCGGGAGCGCGTTGAGGCTCTTGTCGGCACCGGTCAGCGAAGCGATGGCGCTGGAGGTGATCGGCGCGATGAACGTGCCGCCCTCCAACGCCTTCCGGATGAGCTGGTTCTGGTGGTTCTTGAGGCTTTCCCATGCGGCCACGGGCCCGGCTCCTCTCGTGGGAGTCCATGCGGATACCCCGCCGGTTGGCGGGGCGAAGGCGGGCGGGCCTTAGCGGCGGGCGCTCACGCGGTACGTGGCGAGGACCCGTCGGATGGTCTGGTCGGTGTGCGGGGCACGGCGCGGCCCCAGCTCGGTGCGGGCCCGGTCGATGAGACCGACCCCGATGACCCTGGTGGGTCCGGTGATGAGCCGCTGCTGGACGGCGCGGGCGATGCGCCACGCTTCGGCGCGGGTGGGGGCGAACACGTCGACGTCCACGCGGGAGACGTCGGTGCGCCGGTCGTCGGACCCGCCGATCCGGGTCGGACGGATCCACGGCAGGTGGTCCTGCAGGTCGTGCGGGGTCTCGCTGCCGGTCTCGGCCAGGTCGGCGAGCGCCTCGCACAGCAGGTCCTCGATGTCCGGGAACGGCGGCAGGTCGACGGCCACGGCGCGATCCCCTCCGCTCAGCCGCGGACGCGGCGGAGCTGCATCTCGATGTGGTGCGGTTGGCCCCGCTCATCCGGCCACGGCTCGGGCCTGCCCTCGACCTGGTACTCCAGGCCGCGCCAGCGCACCCGGTCCGTGGCGCGCACGTCGGCGCCGGGCGGACCGATCGCGGTCCACTCCTCCTCGACGGTGTCGCCGCCCTCGGTGTCCTCCGAGGTGGAGGCGGGCTGGATGTCCCAGCCGGGCGAGTCCGTCTCGGCCGGGTCGCCGGGGAGCGGGTCCCCGTGCCGGTCGGTGCCGACCGGCCGCAGGACGGTGACGGTCTCGTTGCCGAACTTCAT